>PXDN01000272.1 GCA_003566375.1 Opitutia bacterium | reverse complement strand
CTTGGTGGCATCCGGCCTTGCCGGATGAAGTGGGGGAGTGCGGTTTCGTAGCATCCGGCCTTGCCGGATGAGCGGGGAAGGGCAAGGGATCATCGGTCAAGGCCCGAAATGCTACAAGGTACAAGCCCGAAATGCCACGGAACCCGATGCCACAAGGCTGTTACGCCTGGCCGGGGTTCAGCACTCGACGTCTTTGCCTTCGCTGCCGAAAACCTTGAGCCGTTCCTCCACCGCCCATGTGACGGCGTCGGTTGGGGCGTAATGAAATTGCAGGGCACGGCGTCGGTTGGGGGAACGATTGGTTGGCGTGCCGTGGGGAATCAAGCCGTCAAACAACACCAGGCCGCCCGGTTTCAGGGGGACGGCCACGGCCTTCAACCCGAGCATTTCGGTGTCGCAGATTTGCCAGTCCCGCTTCTTGAAATGAATGCGCGGGCCTTCCTTGTGGCCGCCGGCCAGCATGCGCATGCAACCGTTTTCGAGGGTGGCCTCGTCCAAGGCGATCCAAACACCGACAACCGGCGTGTCGATGGGGAAATTAAAATAGGCGTGGTCCTGGTGCCACGGTTTTTCCCTACCCATGCGGGGCGGTTTAAGCAGGGCCATGTCTTGAAAGAGGGCCGGTTCGCGGCCGCCAAGCAACCGCTTCACCACCCGCAGCAACTCCGGATGGTGGGAGACGGCCTTCAACCGCGAATCGAAATCGACAAAGTGCATCAATTTGCGCACCGCGTCCTGGCGGGCTTCCGGGCCAAGGGTCTCCAGAATGTCCCGCGCCTTGGCCTCGAAACTAACTCCTTCGAAATCGGGATTGCCTCCCATGATCAGGTGCGCCAATCCGTCGAGAGCGGCGGCGGTTTCCTCCGGGGAGAACGCGTCCGCCACGGCCAAAAACCCGTCCCCGCGATAGCGCTCTTCTTGGGCGGTGCCGATGGCGGCGAGACCGGGCAGCGTTTCGGCGACCCGGTCGTGCTGATAGAGTCCGGAAGGGTGTTCTTCCGCCCCGGTGTCGAATTTCAGCGTGCTCAAGGCCTCAGGGCCAGGTGTTGGGTTGGGCCTCGCGGAGGATGTCGGTGAATTCACCCTGCACGCCGCGTTCATAGTTGAACCCCCGCACGCTGCCGTCGGAAAACAGAACATTCAACCGGTTGCCGGAATGCCAACCGTTGCCCGGGTTGAAGCCGTTGGGGCCGGTGGCGCCCAAGGACCAGGAGCCCCAGTTGCCGGGGGCACTGCCGATGTTGGTGGCCCCCCGGTCCGCAACCATAGGGAAGCGGGTGGTGGGGACGGGAATGTTGTCCAACGAGCGGCCCAAGGCCAGGTGTTGGCTGTCACTGCCACTCCACAACCAGCCGCTGGGATAGTAAGGCCATTGAATGAAGCTGGCGCTTTGGGAGTCCAAAGTCGGGCAACGCCAGACATTGACCGCGTGTTCGGCCGTTTGATTGGAGTGCTGTCCGGTGCTGACGCTTTCCTCCATGTAGGGCTCCAAGGCCACCATCAGCGCGACGATGGGATTCCACGGCCAGTTGCCGTCACCGGAATTAGGATTGCGGGGCAGGTCCACCACCCGGCCTTGATTGTCACTCGCGGCGTTGGACATGCCCAAACCGATTTGACGAAGGTTGCTGATGCATTGGGCGCTGCGGGCCGACTCTCGCACCGCTCCGACAACCGGGATCAAAATGGCGGCCAGGATGCCGATGATGGCAATCACAGTTAACAGTTCGATCAGGGTGAATGCTTTCCGGGCTGACTGTTTTGTTTTCATGACTGTATGGTGGTGAAGATAACAAGAGTTGAGGGTCGGTTTTCGCTGCCCAAAACATCTTGTTTTAGGACTATATCACATACCAATGATTTTTTCCTTGGCAAGACGGGAAAGCGTTTCAGGCGTCGATTTCGGGTTGCCACCAAGGCCTGTCCAGCCTGTTCCGCCGGCCATCCCTCCGCGCCGGCTTGACTTCCTCTTTGTTCGGAGAGATGACCTGCCGCCATGTTGAAAATCACCGGCACGTTTTTGGACGAGATCACGCACGACATCCCCTCGCAAAACTGGGGCCCGGAAGAGTGGCGCCGGGAATTCGACACTCTCCGCGGGACCGGCATCGACACGGTTATTCTCATCCGCGCCGGCTACCGCCAAAAAGCGGCTTGCCCGTCGCGCGTGCTCACCGAGAAAGCCGGGGCCTTTCCGGTCTGGCTCGATTTGGTCGATCTGTTCCTGACCGAGGCGGAGCGCTGTGGCATGGATTTCTTTTTCGGCACCTACGATTCCGGCCGCCACTGGGTGGGGGGCGATTACCAAGCGGAAATCGACATCAACCGCGCCTTTTGCGACGAGGTGGTGGAGAAATACGGAGAACGGGCCGCGTTCAAGGGGTGGTATATCAGCCATGAAATCAATGCTTTCAATGATGGGATGATGCGGGTTTATGAACAACTGGCCGACCACTTGCGAAAGCTCAAACCGCTGCCCATCCTTATCTCCCCCTACATCAAGGGAGTGAAACAGTTCGGGGGCGAAGCCGTTTCCTTCGACCGGCATGTCGGGGAATGGTCCCGGGTTTTTGCCCGCATAGAGGGATTGGTGGACATCGTCGCCTTCCAGGACGGCCAAGTCGATTACCATGAGTTGGAAAATTACCTGCGCATCAACCATGAGCTGGCTTCGAAACACGGGTTGACCAGCTGGAGCAACGTCGAGTCGTTCGACCGCGACATGCCGATCAAATTCCCTCCCATCCCCTTTCCCGCCCTGCGTTACAAAATCGAAGCCGCCCAACGGGCCGGCGTGGACAAGTTAATTACCTTTGAGTTTTCCCATTTCATGAGCCCCCACTCCATCTACCCCGCCGCCCACAATCTGCACCAACGGTACCGGGAATGGATCGACTCGGCCGGAAGTCCATGAAGCCTTTTTCCCGGCGTTATTTTCAGAAGAAAAACGCTTCCGCCAAGGCGGTTTCGGGGGGGAGAAGTTTGGCCGCGCCGGCGAGACGGACCGGGCCGTGGCCGAAATCGGCTTCGGTTTCGGCGCAGCGAAAGCCGTCGCGCGCGGTCCAGCGGAAGTGGCGTTCGTCCGGGTAGTCCAAACGGATTTCCAAGCCGACGGCGTCCCCGCCTTTGTTCGATGACGCGGTGTAGTCCGGAGCGGGCGGCGGGGTTTTGTTGCCGGGCTGGCAGTGGGCCAGGCGTTCCGAGAGCCAACGGCCGAGGCAGCGGGCTTCCGCGCCGAGATCCTTGGTGTGGGCGATTCGCACGGCGCGCAAATCCCGCGCGAGAAGGTCCGGAGCAAAGGCACTGAGGAACTGGCCGACCGATTGGCGGACCGGCAGCAGGCGGGCGTGGGCCAGGTCGCGGACCGCCTCCGGTTTCGGCCATTCGACTTTCCCGATCTCCAGCCCCTCGCAGGCGGAATCATACACCACCCGCCGGGCGACTTTGAGAAAAAACCCGTAGTCGGCCAGTTTGCGGGCGCGGTTGAAGTGGTGAATGCGGTAGTAGGTCGGCAGGTCGTTGTCCAGAAGGATGGAAACCTGGTTTTCCAGAAAGTTTTTGCCGGCCGGCGGGTAGGCGAGCATGACCGCCTCGCAGCAGGAACGGTCGCGGCCGTTTTTGCCGATGTGACACTCGGCGAAAAGCTTGGCGGTGATCAGGCGGTCGCCCCGCGAATGATCCTCCGGGCAGAGCACGATCACCCGGGACGGATAACGGCGGCTGAAACGGATGGCGGTTTCAAAGATCTCCGCCGCCTCGTCCGGCACGGTGTCCTTGCCGAAATGGACGATCATGTTGAGCTGACTGGCGCGGAATTCCGACGGGGAGCTTTTCTCCGACGGCCCGGTTTCCCACATGTTGGCGAGGGCGGCGGGGATTTCCCCGACTGGAATTTCCTGGCCGGGGAGGGCGGCGAACTGGCTCGTGCTTGCGCTCATAACACCGGTCTCCTCACAGGCTCGGGCGGCGCCATTGATGATGGCGTTTCCACAACAGCTGGTCGGCCGTCAAAGGACCCCAGGAACCGGCGGCGTAGGTTTCCAGCCCCCGGTTGCCAAGTGAGTCCCAGGCTTCCAGCACCGGGGTGATCAATTTCCAGCTCGCCTCGGTTTCGTCCCCGCGGATGAAGAGGGTGCTGTCGCCGACCATGGCGTCGAGGATCAGCCGTTCGTAGGCTTCCGGCGTGTTGGAGCCGTAGGTCGCCTTGTAGCGGAAATGCATTTTGACCGGCTGGGTGCGGGTCTCCAAACCGGGGATTTTCGAATTGAGCAACAACGTCAGGCCCTCGTCCGGCTGGACTTGGATGACCATGGTGTTGGCGGCGAGATCGAAGCGGTCGGCCTCGCTGAACAGGATGCCGGGCGGCCGCTTGAACTGAACCGCGATTTCACTCACCCGCCGGGCCAGGCGCTTGCCGGAACGGATGTAAAACGGCACCCCTTCCCAGCGCCAGTTGTTGATCGAGAGCCGGAAGGCGGCGTAGGTTTCGGTGGAGGAATCGTCCGCCACCCCCTCTTCGTTCCGATAGCCGGTGGTTTTTTGGCCCCCGATCAGGCCCTCCGCGTATTGGGCCCGCACCGCGTCTCCCTCGCCCGGTTTCGGGTTGAGCGGTTGGATGGCCTTCAACAGCTTCACCTTCTCGTCGCGGATTGCCTCGGGGCCGAGGGAAACCGGCGGCTCCATGGCGGTGAGGCTGACCAGCTGCATGGTGTGGTTTTGGATCATGTCGCGGGTCGCCCCGCTCTGTTCGTAGTAGCCGCCGCGCGAGCCGACCCCGAGTTCCTCCGCCACTGTGATTTGCACGCAATCGACGTAGCGGCGGTTCCAGATCGGCTCGAAAATGGAATTGGCGAAGCGCTGGACCAGCAAATCCTGCACCGTCTCCTTGCCCAGGTAGTGATCGATTCGATACACCTGTTGTTCGTCGAACTCGCGCCGGATGACCTCGTTCAGCTCGCGGGCCGAGGCCAGATCGCGCCCGAACGGTTTTTCCACCACCACCTTGGAGGCGTGGGGAGTGCCGGCGTGGCGGCGGGCGAGCCCGGCCGCGCCGAGGTTTTGCAGGATCGGCTTGAAGACCGACGGGGGGGTGGAGATGTAAAAGACGGCTTGGATCGGGCGGTCGAGGTTCTTTTCCAGCTTGTCGATTTTTTTGCGGAGTTTGGTGAACGCCGCCTCCTCATCGTAGCCGCCGGCCAGGTAGGAGGTGTGATCGGCGACCCGTTCCCAGATGTCGTCGAGCACCTCACGGCGCGAATGTTCCCGCGCCGCTTCGGCGCACGATTTGCGGAATGCGCCGTCGCCCATCTCCTTTCGTCCGAAGCCGATCAAAAAGAATTCCGGCGGCAGCAAGTTGTCATGGCCGAGGTTGTAAACCGCCGGGATCAGTTTGCGGGCGGTCAAATCGCCGGAGGCGCCGAAAATGACCACCACGGTCGGCGGGGCGCCCCGGTGTTTGCTCAAGCCGTCCAGAAACGGGTGGCGCGGGGATTCGGAACTGGAAGAGGTGCTCATGAATCGGTTGACCAAAAGGAGAAAAACGGAATTGACCTGTGAAAACCCCGAGCATCCGCCCGCCCGCTCCGGCTGACAAACCAAAATTTCCGGCCGCAAGGCACCGGGCCCGGCTGCCCCGGAAAAATGGAAGCGGCATCCTGCCTGCCGATCAGGCAGGACCTGCCGCTTGTGTCCGAAGCCAAACCGGCGGAAAAATCGGTTTGTAAGCAGGAGCGACCCGCTTCAGCGGTCGAGATGCGGTGGGCAAGCGGTTACGACGGGGCCTCGGTTCCGCCGCCTGAAGGCTGGCGCTCCTTTTCCCAGCAGATGCGGTCGGCAAACGGGAGCGCCCATCTTCAGTGGGCGGATGCGGTGTGCAAGCGGCTTTTCGGGGCTTTCGGTTCCGCCGCCTGAAGGCTG
>PXDN01000353.1 GCA_003566375.1 Opitutia bacterium | reverse complement strand
ATGGGGTTTGGTACAGCTGCCCGAACCCGTGGATTTGGCGGTGGGCAATATCCAGATGGAGCCGGTTATCTTGTGGATTGATCCAAAGACCTTCCTGATCCGTCGAATCGTTGAAAACTCGTCGCTTACCATCAATGGCTCCCCTGAAGTGAGCAGGATTGTCCGGACGGAGAAGACCATCACCTACGAACCCACCGTCGGAAAACCGATTCAGGCGAAGGAGTTTGAATTCGATATTCCGGATGCCTGAAAACCAGGGGTCATCGTCAAGTCAGCAAACGGGTGAAGAATCACGTGTGAAGGAATTACTTCCGCAAAACGTTGAATTCGGCTAATAGGCAATCTCTTCCGATCTCTCGATCAAGATTCACGAGTTCCTGTCCAACCGTGCTCTCGTAATTCTCACTTTCGAAATGCATGGTTTGTCATGAAGTAATTTCATGGAAAAGTAGCCTCGCGCGGGGGCGGGGGCTTTTGCTGTCCATCGTGTTTTTGGCCCTCGCGGCCTTGAGCCTTTATCACGGCAGCTGGACTCGCCCTCCGCTTTATCTGCCACCGGCGAAGATTCGTCCGGTGGTGGAGCGGGAGGCGGCGCGTCACGGGTTGAATCCTGATTTTGTGATGGCGGTGGTGGCGGCGGAAAGCAGTTTCAACGCCCGGGCGCGCAACCAGCGGGCGCGCGGTCTGATGCAACTCACCCCGCCGGCGTGGGAAACGGTGACGGATCAACCGTTCCGCGAGGCTTGGGATTGGAAAACCAACGTGGAGGCGGGCACCGCTTATCTGGGTCACCTGAAGGCGTGGCTGGAGAGGCGGGAGCGGTTTTCCTATCCCGTGCTGGCGGCGTGTTACCGCCACGGGCCGGGACGGGTGGCGGAGGCCGGGTTCGACATCAGCCGCCTGCCGCCGACCCGCAACGAGGTTTACCGGCAACTTGATCAGGGAAAAACCCCCAAGTTTTGATCCCTTTCAGCCGCTGGCTTTAAAGAAAACGGCGGCCAGCGGCGGCAGGGTCAGCAACAAAGTGTGGGGCCGGCCGTGGCATTGCAGGGGGGAGCTTTCCACCCCGCCCATGTTGCCTTGCCCGCTGCCGCCGTAATCCCCTCCGTCGCTGTTGAGCAACTCGCGCCACCAGCCCGGCCGGGAGACGCCCACCCGGAAATTGTGGAGCACCGCCGGAGTGCAGTTGAAAACACAGAGAATGTCCTCGCCGGTGGTGCGGTCGTGCCGGAGCCAGGAATAGGCGCTGTGTTCCGAGTCGTTGGCGTCCACCCAGGAGAACCCGCCTTCGGCGCAGTCTCCCTCGTGCAGGGCTTTTTCATGGCGGTAAAGATGGTTGAGGTCGCGCACCCAGTCGCGCATGCCCTTATGCAGGGGCCAGTCGAGCAGGTTCCACTCCAGTTCCCCGTCATGGTTCCACTCGCTTCGCTGGCCGAGTTCGCCTCCCATGAAAAGAAGTTTTTTTCCGGGGGTGGCGGTCATCAGTCCATAGAGCAGGCGGAGGTTGGCGAATTTTTGCCAATCATCCCCCGGCATTTTGTTCAGCAGCGAACCTTTGCCGTGGACCACCTCGTCGTGGGAGAGGGGCAGCACGAAATTTTCCGAGTAGGCGTAGAGGTTGCGGAAGGTCAGCTCGCCGTGGTGCCATTTGCGGAAGAAGGGGTCGCGCTGAAAATACTGGAGGGTGTCGTGCATCCACCCCATGTCCCATTTGCCGCCGAAACCGAGGCCGCCGATGTAGGTGGGCCGCGAAACCATCGGCCAGGAAGTCGATTCCTCGGCCATGGTCAGGGTGTCGGGGAAGCTTCGATACACTTCGGTGTTCAGCTGTTTGAGGAATTCGATGGCTTCCAGATTCTCGCGGCCGCCGAATTTGTTGGGAATCCATTCCCCTTCCTTGCGGGAGTAGTCGAGATAGAGCATGGAGGCGACCGCGTCCACCCGCAGGCCGTCGATGTGGAATTTGTCGAACCAGAAAAAGGCGCTGCTGATAAGGAAGGCGCGCACCTCGTTGCGGCCGTAGTTGAAAATGTAGCTGTGCCAGTCCGGGTGGTAGCCCTGGCGCATGTCCTCGTGTTCGAAGAGGTGGGTGCCGTCGAAATAAGCCAGCCCGTGCCCGTCGCCCGGAAAATGAGAGGGCACCCAGTCGAGAATCACCCCAATGCCGTGCCGGTGGAGATAATCGATCAGGTACATCAGATCGGCCGGTGAACCGTGGCGGCTGGTGGGGGCGAAATAACCGGTGGTTTGGTAACCCCAGGAACCGTAAAACGGATGCTCCATCAGGGGCAGGAACTCGACGTGGGTGAAATGAAGTTCCCGCAAGTGCCGGGTTAGGCGGGGGGCGATTTCACGGTAGTTGAGAAACCCCGTCCCGCTTTCCGGTTTCAGCCAGGAGCCGAGGTGCAATTCGTAAATCGAGATCGGCGCCGACAGGTCGTTGTTTTGTTTCCGTTTCCGCATCCAGTCCGCGTCTTCCCACACATGGTCGTGGGTGGCGACGATGGAGGCGGTGGAGGGGGAGACTTCGTGTTGAAATCCAAACGGGTCCACCTTCTCGGTCTCAAAAGCGCGGTGGTGCGATTGGATGAAATACTTGTATGCGCAACCCGGTTCCAGCTCCGGCAGGAACACCTCCCAGATGCCGGAATTGCCGCGGGGCCGCATCGGGTGGCTCTTTTTGTTCCATCCGTTGAAGTCGCCGGTTACAAACACCCCGCGAGCGTTGGGCGCCCACACGGCGAAATGGACCCCCGTCTTCCCCTTGACGACGGCCGGGTGGGCGCCCAGCTTTTCGTAAAGCCGGTAATGGGTGCCCTCGTTGAAAAGGTGAATATCGTCCCCGGTCATCGGTTGGAAGGCGGAGGCGCGGTTTGCGGATAAAGTGCTCATGGCGGTTCAGGTTTCGTTTTCCAATTCGGTCAAAATCCGGAGAATGCCCCGGAGTGGAATGCCAACCCAATCGGGCCGGTTGTTTAATTCATAGCCCAGCTCGTAGAGCGCTTTTTCCAGCAGATGCACCTGCAGGAGAAGCTGAAACTGGGCTTTATCGGCCGGGACCAGATCGGTTCCCCCGGTCCCGTTCACGTAACTTTGGAGAAACGCGGCCCCGGCGCGGTCGCTCCAGGCCTTGGCCCAGGGCAGAAAACGCGGCAGCTCTCCGAGCGGGGCGTTGCCCATGTCGAGGTGCCGCGAAAGGGCGTGGTGGGCGGCGTAATCCATCGAGCGGAGCATGCCGGCGACGTCCCGCAGGGCGTTTCTCTTGATGCGCCGTTCGCTGAGCGAACGGGCCGGCTCTCCCTCGAAATCGAGAATGATGAAATCCTTGCCGGTGTGCAGGACCTGGCCGAGGTGATAATCCCCGTGGCAGCGGATGCGCGCGGTTTGAATCCGTTTTGACGATACCTGCCGCAGGTGTTGGAGAATGCGCGGCCGCAGATCCAGCAAGTTGGCGGCGTCTTCCCGGTTGTCCTCCGCCAAATTGCCCAACCGATCCTTGAGCAACTGCAGGTTTTGCACCGCCAGGTTGCGCATGGATTGGGAGAGCGAGCGTTGGTAAAACGGAGTGAACGGCTCCGGCGCGAAATCCCGGTTGTCCTTGTCCGAACCGAGGGCCCGGTGCAGGGCGGCGGTTCGGTCCCCCAGCAGGCGGGCCGACTCCGCAAAGGGTCCGAGCAAATCCATCGGCTCGCCGCCGCCCGGTTTTTCTTCCTCCGACCAGAGCGAATGCGGGGAGGGGCCCTCTCCCGGGTTTTCGGCCATCGTGGATTGAACCCATTCGTAATAGTCGCCGAGCGCGTCCAGCGCGTGGTCCCAGGCGTCGCGGCAATTGGGAATGAAGGCGGAGAGAATGCCGAGGGAATGAAACAATTTCCGGCCGCGGTCTCCGGTCCGCCATTCCAACGCTCCGGCCAGCGGCGCCATGTGGGGGAATTTCTTTTCCAACAGGAAGGTGGTGACCTCCTGATCCGGATTGATTCCCTCCTCCAGGCGGCGGAAAAGTTTCAGGATCAATTTGTCACCGTAGAGCAGGGCGGTGTTGCTCTGCTCGACTTGGTTGAGGGCGGGCTCCAAACCGGCGGCCTCATCGCGGATTCCCTTCAGGTATGAAGTGTGGCTGGCCGCCAGCTCGCTGGATTCGCCGGCAAACGTTTTTTTGCGGAGAATCGCGTCGAGCAGCGCCCGCCCGAATTCCGGACTGGCGGAGGCGTCGTGGAGGAATCCCTGTTTTCCGTTCTGATCGATGGTGCGGGTCAGGGCGAGGGGGGGGATGTCGGTCGATCCGTTGTCCGCCGGGCGCACGTCCATCGGCAGCAGGTAAATTTCCGCTTCGTCGTGAACGTATTCGACCCGCAGGAAAACCAGTCGCGGGCCATTGCCCTTTGGGGACAGGGAGATGGAATCCTCCACCCCGACATTTTTGATGGCCCGGGCCTTGCCGCGGAACCACCGGCGCTGGGGAAGGTAATCCTGCAGGATTTTCTCCAGCCGCCCGCGGGTTGCGTGATTTTTCAGGATCTCCGCCCAGCGGTCGCGGTAGGCGAGCTGGCGGCTGCCGTTGGTCATGACGGGGGAATGGGCGTCGCCGTCCGGTTTCACCGCCGGAGTCAGCGAAAACCAGTAAAAGGCGTGCGGCCCGAGGGTGAGAAAGTAAGGTTTGGCGGAGATGTCGGGAAACGCGGTGCGGCCGAAAATCTCGGTCGGCCGGTGGCCTTCGAAGTCGGCGAGGTCGAGTTCCACCGGTTGGACGAACCGGGACATGTTGGCGACGACCAGAATGATCTCGTCTTCCCAACGCCGGACGTAAGCCAGCACCTTGCGGTTTTCCGGTCGCAGAAACTCCATGGTGCCCTTGCCAAAAGCCTGCCAATGCTTGCGGGCGGCGATCAGGCGTTTCATCCACCAGAGAAGGGAATGCGGGTTGGCCTGCTGGGCTTCCACGTTCAGCGATTCGAAGTGATATTCGGGATCGACGACGATGGGCAGGAACAGGCTTTGCGGGTTGGCGCGGGAGAAGCCGGCGTTTTTGTCAGAACTCCACTGCATCGGAGTGCGCACCCCGTTGCGGTCGCCGAGGAAAACATTGTCGCCCATGCCGACTTCGTCGCCGTAGTAGATGATCGGCGTGCCGGGGAGTGAAAACAGGAGGGCGTTCAGCAGTTCGATCCGCCGCCGGTCGTTGCCAAGCAGCGGGGCGAGACGGCGGCGGATGCCGAGGTTGATGCGGGCCTTGGGGTCGTTGGCGTACATGCGGTACATGTAGTCGCGTTCCTCGTCGGTCACCATTTCGAGAGTCAACTCGTCGTGATTGCGCAAAAAGATGGCCCACTGGCTGGTTTCGGGGATGGCCGGGGTTTGTTCCAGAATGTCCACGATCGGCACCCGGTCCTCCATTTTCAAGGCCATGAAAAGCCGGGGCATGACCGGAAAGTGAAACGCCACATGACACTCGTCGCCTTTGCCCTCGCCAAAGTAAGCCACCGCGTCCTCGGGCCATTGGTTGGCCTCGGCGATCAGCATGCGGTCGCCGTATCTGTCATCCACCCGTCGGCGCAGCTTTTTCAAAAAGGCGTGGGTTTGGGGCAGGTTCTCGCAATTGGTGCCATCCTCCTCATAGAGGTAGGGAATGGCGTCGAGCCGCAGCCCGTCCACCCCCATATCCAGCCAAAAATCAAAGATGCGGAAGATCTCCTTGTGAACTTCGGGATTCTCGAAATTCAGATCCGGTTGGTGGGAGTAAAACCGGTGCCAGAAATAGGCGTTGGCCATCGGATCCCACGACCAGTTGGAGGCTTCAAAATCTTTGAAGATGATGCGGGCCTCCTTGTAGAGGGTGTTGTCGTCGCTCCAGACGTAGAAATCCCGGTAGCGGCTGCCCGGGGCTGCGCGCCGGGCGCGCTGGAACCAGGGGTGCTGGTCGGAGGTGT
>PXDN01000414.1 GCA_003566375.1 Opitutia bacterium | reverse complement strand
CTCGTTCCCCGTGGCGGTTTCACTGGTCGGAAGTCGGGGAGGCATAAAAAAACATTTTTTTCAAGCCATGGTGGTAATCCATAACTCTTTGGTTACAAAAAATATTTGTGATAGAGCAATGGCTAAATTATTGATGGATTATTAGGTTAGGGGGAGAGAGGGTTGACTTCCGCGGGGTATTTTATCAGAACAATGTTTATTCGCCAACCAGGTGAATTTTTCTACAAAGCATTCATCCAAAAACCTAAAAGATACCATGAAACGAACAACCATCCTCACCGGAAGCGCCCTCGCTGTCGCCGCTTCATTTCTCGCCTTTCAATCGGCGGACGCGCAAAACATTTTTTGGAATAATTCCTCCAACCAAATTTGGACCACCGATTACAGCGGTGGAACCCCCACCCAAATTTTTGATGGAAGCGGTTTGGACGGCGACATCGTGGGACTGGCCGCAACTTCCACTCATTTATATTGGACCGACAAAAATGACACTGCCACCGGGGGTGGCATTTGGCGTTCCGATCATAATGGCGGCGGCGCAATTCAGTTGGTGCAAAATGACGGGTCTTTTTTATCACCGCAATTTCTTGCTGTTGATCCGGCCAGCAACCGGATCTACTTCACGGATTGGACACTGGGTATTTTTTCCGCCAATCTGACCACCGGGGGTGATATCAATAACATTGGCAATCCGGGATTAACCACGGATGCGACTGGCAGAAACACGGGTATTGCCTTGGTTGGACCAAATCAATTGATTTCCGTGGCAGCCAATTCCGGCGACCGCAACATCTACTCCACTGATATAGCCGATGGATCTCATGTAACCATCGGCCAATATGCATCGACCCACCATGCGTCATATGGGTTGGCCTTTCACGGTGATGGCAACACGGCTTTCAACACCACCCTCAACAATGCGGATTTGTCGGCAACCGACTTGGGCACCCTTGATTCCGATGTTGTTGGCACCGGTATTGGTACTGCCTTGGGAGTGGCCATCAATCCCGAGCAAACGCATCTCTACATTGTCGGTCGCACCGATGGCAACATCTACTCCTACAACTTGGCAACCGAGCAATTGGATTTATTCCTGACTGGCACCGGGGCCCATTTTGGCATCGCCGCCATTCCCGAGCCGGGCACCTACGCCCTCCTCTTTGGTTTGGGTGTCGGAGCCATGGTTCTCATCCGCCGCCGGATGAAGACTGCCTGAATTCTCCGAACTCGGGACATTCATTGATTTATCGCAAGGGCGGGGCTTTCGGGCTCCGCCCTTTTTCGTGCCCTCCGGATGCGTAACCACCGTGCCCTTGTCATCCGTATTCCGCCCGCTTAAGCGTGGCGCTCCTATTTTTGACTACACCGGTGCGCTCCCTTGCCCCATCCGTTTCTTCGTCTTACCTCGACCCCTTCGTGATGAACCCCCGCCGTGTCGGGAGTGATTTTTTGATGGCCAAGCCGGGGGGCTTGGGGATTGACTTGGGGTTTCTTTTCCCCCGGCGGTTCCGCGGCCTGATGCCCGGACGGGTTTCGGGGCGAATCGGTAATCAGCAACATTAATATCATGGCTACACAGCAATCGGACATCGGACTCATCGGCCTGGCGGTCATGGGGCAAAACCTCGCCCTTAACATCGCCGACCACGGTTTCGCCATCTCGGTTTACAACCGCACCACCGCCACCACGGAGCAGTTCGTGAAGAACTTTCCGAACACGCCCGGCGGTTTGCGCGGCACCTCCACCCTGGAGGAGTTCGTCCAATCGCTCAAACGCCCGCGTAAGCTGATCATTCTCGTCAAAGCCGGCGGCCCGACCGATGCCGTCATCGCCAATTTGATACCGCTGCTGGAGAAGGATGACATCATCATCGACGGCGGCAACGCCCACTGGCTCGATACCATCCGCCGGGAGAAAGAATTGCGGACCAAAGGGCTCCTCTTCATCGGGTCCGGGGTGTCCGGAGGCGAGGAGGGCGCCCGTTTCGGGCCGTCGCTGATGCCGGGCGGGGACGCCGGCGCGTGGAAGGAGATTGAACCGATCTGGCGGGCCATTGCTGCCAAGGTCGATCCCGAAACCGGACGTCCGCTCACCGGAGCCGAACCGGGCAAGCCGGTCGAGGGGGGCGTGCCCTGCACCGCCCACATCGGCCCCGACGGCGCTGGGCACTACGTGAAGATGGTCCACAACGGCATCGAATACGGCGACATGCAGATGATCTGCGAGGCCTATGCTCTGATGAAAGATGTTCTCGGAATGAGCGCCGGGGAGATGGGGGAGGTTTTCACCGAGTGGAACCAAGGGGATCTCGATTCCTTCCTGATTGAAATCACCGCCGATATTCTGAAGCAAAAGGACCCGGCCACCGGCAAGCCGCTGGTTGAGGTGATCCTCGACACCGCCGGCCAAAAGGGGACCGGCAAGTGGACCTCCGTCAGCGCCCTCGACATGGGGACGCCCGCGCCGACCATCGCCGAGGCGGTTTTCGCCCGCTGCCTCAGCGCGGTGAAGGAGGAGCGGGTGGCCGCCTCCAAGGTGCTCCCGGCTCCGCAACACGCCTTCTCCGGCGACAAGGCGGAATTTATCAACGCGATCCGCGATGCGCTCTATTGCTCGAAAATCTGTTCCTACGCGCAGGGGTTTCAGTTGATGCGCGCCGCCCAGGAGGAGTATCACTGGAAGCTTAACTTCGGTGAAATCGCCCAGATTTTCCGCGGCGGCTGCATCATCCGCGCCCGGTTCCTGCAAAAAATCACCGAGGCCTACGAGCGCGATCCTGATTTGGCCAACCTGCTGCTCGATCCCTACTTCAAAGAGGCGATCGGGAAAGCCCAGCAAAACTGGAGGCGGGTGGTGGCCACGGCGGCCGAAGCGGGCGTTTCCGCCCCGACGTTTTTCTCGGCCCTTTCCTACTACGACGGCTACCGCTCGGAGCGTCTGCCGGCCAACCTGCTTCAGGGCCAGCGCGATTATTTCGGTGCCCACACTTACGAACGGGTTGATCAGCCGCGGGGAAAATTTTTCCACATCGACTGGCCGAAACCGGACCGTCCGCAAATCGAATCCTGACCGGGTGTTTTTGTAAAAGGACCCGCCCGCACCGGCGCGTGCCGCGCGCTGAAGCGGGCGCTCCCCTGGCAAACCAGCATGTCGCCGAGCAAGGAGCGCCAGCCTTCAGGCGGCGAAACGAGAACCCGGCGTGAGAGCTTGCACACCGCATTCTCGCCTGTCTGAAGCAGGGCGCTCCCCTGCGCACCGCATCTCGCGGAGAAAAGGAGCGCCAGCCTTCAGGCGGCGAAACGAGAACCCGGCGTGATCAGCTTGCCAACCGCATTCTCGCCCGCTTAAGCAGGGCGCTCCCCTACTCACCGCATCTTGCGGAGAAAAGGAGCGACGTGCTTCAGCCGTCGAATGCGTCAGCTTTGATCGGGCGCGGGGAGTTGCAGGCGCGGGGGCGGCAGCTGCTTTTTGCGGAAGAAAAAGTAGTAGGCGAGCCCGCCGATTCCAGTGGCCACGAGAAACAGGGCCAGGAACGGGAAGAGCAGGGCGAGCCCCGCCGTCGCAACGGCGCCGCCGGCTTCCGTGGTGGAGACCACCGGATTGCCCAAACCACCGGTCACCGCGCTGGAGGCGCCGCGGGCCAGCACCGTGATCCCCTGCACGGTTCCGGCGGTTCCCCCGCCGGCGATGATGGCCAGCGCCCACTTTAGCCACGGGTCGATGTCGCCGATGAATGCGCCGGCCATGATGGTGCCGGCCACCACGGCGGCGGGCGTGGAGATGGAATCCAGCAGGTTGTCCACCCACGGAATGTAATAGGCCGTGATTTCCACGATGGTGGCCACCGTGAAGGCGGTCATGGCGGTGTAGGAGCCAATCCACTCAAACCCGGGACTTAACGTGATGTGTCCCGAGGCGGAGGCGATGCTGACGATCAGCAGTGGCACGAAAACCCGAAAGCCACAGGCGGCGGCCAACCCGATCCCAATGGCTAAGCCGGTGAATAATTCCATAGCGTATGAATAGTGAAGACAAAACTTTCCCCGCCGCAAGCGCGCCGCGGGGCTTTATTCCCAACCCCGGGCCTGCCCGTAGCCGGTGATGAATCCAATGCAGCGGGCCACGTCGGCGACGTTGTTTTCCCAGTTGGCTTCGTACTCTACCGAGATGTGCCCGCTGAATCCCTGTATCCGCAATTCGTCGAGGATGCCGGGAATGTGATGCCCTTCGCCGAAAACGACGTCGTCCCCCTCAGGGGTTAACCGGTCTTTCAGGTGCAGGCTGATGACCCGGCCGCGCAACAGCCGCAGCGCTTCCACCGGATCGACCCCGGAGCGAATCCAGTGTCCGGTGTCGGCGCTGGCCCCGATGCGGGAATCACGGTCCCGGATCAGATCATGGAGCCAGGCGGGATCCCACAGATTATATTGGGGGCGGTCGGCCCGCCGGGGATGATTGTGGAAGGCGACCGAAATATCGTATTCACGAACCAACTCCTCAATGGTGTCGAGCGAGTCGGTGGAGTTGGTGGTGATGGCCCGCAGCCCGAGCCGTTTGGCGAAATCGAAAATTTTGCGCGCCTCCTCTTTGTCGCGGGGGATGCCGACCACCCCGTAGTTCACGGCCAGCACGCCGCGTTTTTCCAAGCGCGCCTCCACTTCGGCGATCATTTCATCGGTGGCGTGATGGTCCCAGCGGGTTTCGGCATCGCCGGGGCGGAAGGTCTGGCCCGGATAGACTTCAATAATTCGCCCGCCCGCCTCGGCGGTTTTGTCGATCGCCTCCAACACCGAAAAAAGCCGGAAGGTGTAGGCTTGGGTACCGACGGCAAAGCCCCCGGTTTTGTATTCATCGGGAATGTCCATGGCCTGGACCGGAGCCGCCAGCAGAAGGGCGGCGGCCAGCCCAGCCAGGCGGGCGAACGGGAATTTACTTTTCATACCAGTCTCCTTCTTCGTTTTGCAGCAGGATGCCCCGGGCGCTGCGCGCGGCGATTTGCCGGGCCCGCACCGTCCCCACGTGTTGCCAGGTGACCCCCTGGCGTTCGGCGATGGCTTCGTAAATGATGCGACGGTCCCGGTTTTCGTCGCGCACGACGCGTTGCTGGGCGGACGTGATTTCACGCCGGGCCTCCAGCAACCCGACGTTGGTTTCGCCCACCAGTTTAGCCCGTTTGAGGGCGTCCACTTGGGTGAGCCGGTCGCGCATCCGCTCCTGGGCCTCGCGCATGTCGGCGGAGGCTGTTGCCGCGTGGGCGAGCAACAGGCAGAGGGTGCAAAAAAATAGGTGTCGCCAAGTCATGATGGATTCTCCGTTTCCAAGTCCAGAGTTTTGGAGGCCCGGTCGAGGTCTCCGAAAACGGACTCCAATTCCTGGTCCAGCCGCAGAAAAACATCCACCGTCATGTGGATCGGTTCCACTTTGTGCTCGGTGCGGATGCTGATACATCCGCCGCACAGGGCAACCGCGAGGCTTGTTAGAAAAAGGGAGCGCATGGGAAATGGATAAACGTCCGGTTTCAGGACACCATGACGGGAAAAAAGGTCCGCGTCCAGCCTTGGATTGCCGAAATGCGGCCCGCCGGAAACAGGGAAAGCGGCGTCCAGGCGGTTACGGGCTCGGTTCAACTGGACTCATCGGGACCCACATCGAAATCGGAATCGCTAACGGAATCGAACGTTCCCCGATGACGATCCCGATTTCGATTACGATAACGATTTCGATTTCGATTACGATTTCGATTTCGATTACGATTACGATGTCGATTTTGACAGCAAGGGAAACGCAAAGAGTTGGAGTAGTTCCGCTACCTCTACCGAACCGCCTTCAGGTTCGTTTGCACCATACCTGCCATCGCTCCTCAAAACCGGCGAAGACAGGCAGGGTATGCCGGGTCGGAACCGATTCGATCTTTTCGAAGTACAGGTCGAACAGTTAGTGATCACCGCCAGCGGCCAGCGGGTGGG
>PXDN01000150.1 GCA_003566375.1 Opitutia bacterium | reverse complement strand
TCAACGCCCACCGCGTCCTCAAGCTGGGCGGGGCGGAGGCGAAGCTCAACGCGTTGGCCGACGCGGCCTCGTCCACCGCCTTCAGCGAAGCGGAGAAAGCCGCGCTCGCTTACGCCGAAGCTGTCACGCGCAGCGACCGGGAGGTGACGGATGAACTCTTTTCGTCGCTGAAAAACCACTACAGCGACAACGCCATTGTCGAGTTGACCGGACTCATCGCCTTCCAGAACATGTCCAGCAAGTTCAATGCCGCCCTCGACATCCCCGCGCAGGGTTTCTGCCAAGTCCAACTTGTGAATGATTGATCGATGCCCATGACACCGGCGGTTCGAAAGGCAGCTGCCAGACCTTCCGCCTGCCTGCGTGACATGTTGGTCGGAAGTACGCGTCGGAGGAGATGCGTGGGGCTGATGCGGTTCGCGCGGTCTCGCAGTCCGCTTCGGACCAAAGGTCTCGCCGCTGCGAAGGTAATGGCGCGGCGGGAATAATCCGGTCTTGTGCTCGTCCTTTTTTTATGAACACCCGCATCAATGGCCCGACCCGCCTCATCGGCGGGAATTTGTTTTGGAAACCAATAATCGGGCCGGTATTGGCCGCCGCCGCCCTGCTCGGCGCCGCTTGCCAAGAGCCGGCGGGGGGGCGCCTCCCGATCAACCGCGGGCTCTGTTGGGGTTTGACGTTGGCAACCCCTTGATCCCGGTTGACGAAATCCACCACGGAGGCCCGCCTCCCGACGGAATTCCCTCCATCGACCATCCCCGCTTCACGCCCGCGGAGAAGGTGGACTTCCTGGAGGAGGGCGACATGGCATTTCCGGCTGCCCTACCAAAGCTATTTTGAGAGTCCCCGCACCATGCTTCCTTACGAACGGAACCGGGACGACATGGAGCCCAAAGCCTGGGTGGCGGGAGCCCGTTACAAAGGTGCGGAAAAAGCCTATCCGCTCGACCGGGTTCCAGCTGGGGATTGGATGGAGGACACCATCGGAGAGCGGGCGGTGATGTTCCGGCATGACGCGGACGCGGGATTGTTTGAACTGCGGGACGCGGACGGGGAAGAGATCCCCGTGGTTCACGTGTATTGGTTTGCCTGGCAGGCGTTTTTTACCCTGAAACGGAAGTTTTCAAAGCGGGCCGGACCGGCCCGTGACCCGAAATTAAATCCCACAATAACCTGTGGATCGATCTCAGGTAACCCGCTTTTCCAAGGTGCCGATCAATTCGCGCAGAAAAGAGGTGTCGCCGGGCAGGGTGCGGCATTGACCCAGCGCCTCCTCGGTCAGGCGGCGGGCTTCGGCGCGGGCGGCTTCCATGCCGTGCAATCCCGGGTAGGTCAATTTTTGGTTTTTGTGGTCGGCCCCGGCGGTTTTCCCCAAATCCTCCTCTTTGCCGGTGGCGTCGAGGATGTCATCGACGATCTGAAAGGCCAGCCCGAGGTTGCGCCCCAAATCACCCAGAACCCGGCGCTCTCCCGCGTCGGCGCCGCCAACCCGGCCTCCCATCACCAGGGCGGCGGCGAAGAGGGCGGCGGTTTTGTTGGCGTGGATGTAGCCCAAATCCTCCGCCGAAACCGGTCCCGCCTCGGCCTCCATGTCGGCCATTTGGCCTCCGATCAGGTGGCGGCTGCCGGCCGCGAGCCCCAGTTCCCTAACCAAGTCGGCGGCCAGCGGAGGATTCCCGGCGTAGGCTTCCGCCAGCAGCCAAAACGCGTGGGTGAGCAGGGCGTCGCCGGCCAGCACGGCCGTGGCTTCGTCAAATTGCCGGTGGCAGGCCGGGCGTCCCCTGCGGAGGTCGGAATCGTCCATGCAGGGCAGGTCATCGTGGATCAGGGAGTAGGTGTGCAGGCATTCGACGGCGGCGGCGGCGGGCAGGGGGTCATCGGGGGCGCGTTGAAAGATGTCGGCCGCCGCCAGCAAGAGAACCGGCCGGAGGCGTTTGCCGCCCGCGTCGAGGCTGTGCCGCATGGCTTGGTGCAACCGGGCGGGGCGCTCCCCGGCGGCGGGCACCCATTTGTCCAAACCGCGCTCGACGCGCTTTCCGTAGTCCTTTAATCTTGCTAAGAATTCCATGCGTGTTCTGAAATGAACCTTGATTATTCCCATATGCCGGATTTTGAGCAAGTTTGTCGTCGTGTCTTTTCGGATTCCCAGTCCACCTTGAAACTGTTGTTGGGGGGGGTGATTCTGGTTATTCCCGTTCTGCATTTCTTTTCATTCGGCTATTTCTCCCTGTTGGCGCGTCAAATCCGTTCCCGCGAACCGCTGCATTTGCCGGAGTGGGAGGAGTGGGGCCGCCTCTTCGCCGCGGGCGTTTGTTTCTTTGTCCTGTTTCTCATCTTCGCGGGGGGGCTGTTTCTGGCCGCCCTGCTCTCGTCGTGGCTCCTGCGGCCGTTCCTGAGCTGGCTGGGTTATTTCCCTTTCATCCCGGCCATACTCGCCTTTGCCCCGCTGACGGCGGCGAGTTGGTACCGGTATTCCCAAGATGAAAACTGGCAGGAGGCGCTCGATCTCCGCGGCCTGGCCCGGATGTTGAAAGCGGCTTGGCCCCGGCTGTTGATCCCGACGTTTGCCTACATCGGCTTTTTGGCCGCCGGTTTTCCGGTTTTTCCGCTTGCTTTCTTTGCCGGGGGCGTCGTTGTTTTTGCTTATTATTTTTCCGTTTTCCACGAAATGGAGCGGAGCCACGCGCAACCGCGCGGGTTTATTGATGTTTCCTGATTTTAACCATGCCGACCTACGAATACGCCTGTGACCAGTGCGGTCATGATTTCGAACAGTTTCAGTCCATCTCGGCCGCGAGACTGTTGACCTGTCCCGAATGCGGCGAGGACGCCCTTAAGCGCCTCATCGGCAAGGGCGGGGGTATTATTTTCAAGGGCAGCGGGTTTTACCAGACAGACTACAAAAACCAGCCCAAGAGTGATAACAAGGAGGCCGCTACCGACAAGCCGGCCGCCGCCAAGGATTCTTCTTCAACCACCGCCAAGACCGGCGGTGATGCCAAACCGGCGCAAAGCGCATCCACCCCTTCATCCAAACCGGCGGCCGCCTCCGCTTGATTCATTTTTCAATACCATGGCCAGACAAAAAGACAAAGGGCCGAAGCCCGTGGAAATCGCAGTGGCGGGTGTTTTGACCCTCCTGCTTGGACTGGTGGGGGGAGGACTTTTTCTCGCCCTGCAACCGATTAAAGAGGTGCGCGAACCCGTGTCCGAGGACGAGCGGGAATTCGGGGCCGTTTATTATGTGCGGGGCAGGAGCGGCACTCAGGAACACCAGACTTGGCAGGTGAAGAAAGAGGCGGTCAATTCCGCCATCTCCGGGGAGTTCGAGGTGGTCGAGCAGGAGTTGAACCTTTGGGCGGCGAATGATTTCCGCCACATAGAGGACAGCGGGGGAGGTTTTGTTCACATCCAACCCAGCACGCCAAGTTTCCGCATCGCCGATTCCGAGTTGCAGGCGGCGCTTCCCTTGGAATGGAACATTTTTGGTTTGAACCGCAAAATTCAATCCCAGGCCCGCGGCACCTTTGAGCGCCGGGGAGGCGTTTACACCTTTTCCCCCGACAGGGTGTATATCGGCGCCTGCCCGGTGCCGCGCGTGTTTGGGTTGGCTGATTATTTCGTCAACAAGGTGGTGGCCGCTTTCGAGGTCACCCCGGAATTCCGGGATGGGTGGTCGCAGATTGAAGAACTCTCCCTGGACGGGGAAACGCTTCGTTTCGTGATCCCGTGACGTTGGCCGGGACAGTCCGGCGGGCATTGCCATGGCCGGTCTTTTTCCTGGCCTTGGCCGTCTGGGGCGCGGAGCCCGAAACCGGTGGTCGTGAATCCGCGCCCACGGAAATTCCCGAATCTCAACCCGTCGGCGCGCGGGCGGGTGATTTTGAAATCCTCGGCCCGGATTTCACCGGCGTCCGCCAGATGAGCGCCATCGCCGACGCGTTGTTGAACCGAATGAGGCGTTCGGTTCCGTCCGCCACCCTCACGGGCGGCCCCGTTATTTTTGTCTCCCTGAACGCGCCGGACAGCCATCCCCACGAGGCCCCCTTCGTCATCAGCGCCCATGCCGACGGTCAGGTGACTTGCCATGTGCGGTGGGATGAACGGCTCACCCGCGGATTGGCGGAACGGGCGTTGGCCCAGGCCTTGTTCACCCGGCTCTCCGTCATGCAAACCGGAGGGCGTTCCGTTCACGTTCCGCTATGGGTGGAGATGGCCGCCCTGCATCTGACGCGCAACCAGGGGATTTCCACCCACACCCTGCACCTGCGTGACGTGTTGCGGGAAACCCGCATTTGGCGAATCGAGGAAATTCTTACCCAGGAAAGGGGAGTGGAATTAGGGCTGGATTTTGAGGCCAACGCCTTCTGGCTGTTTCTTTTTTTGGAACGCGAGGGGCGGGAGCGGGGATTGCTCGACAATTTTCTGGTGCGGTTGAGCCGCGGCCAGGCACCCGGATCGGCATTGTCCGCCGTGTACGGGGGGCGTTTTCTGCATTCGGACGAAATTGAAATGTGGTGGATGGTGGGAGTGCATGACTTGATCGAGCAACCCCGTTCCCCTGTTTTGCCGGCCGACCGGTCCCTGCGCCGGTTGGAGGCGCTGGCGATGTTCACCGTGAAACCGGAGGGGGAGGGCGAGCGTCGCTTGACGGTGGCGGACCTGTGGGCCGCGCGCGAACGCGGATCCCTGCAAAGGGAGTTGGAGCGAAGATTGATTCTCATGGGAATTGAGAGCGACTCGATCCATCCGTTTTTTCACAACGGGCACCTTTCCCTGGGGCAGGCTTTCCAAGCGGTGCTGGACGGGGATGAGGAAGCCTACCTCCGGGCGCGGGAGGCTTGGCTGTTTGACATCGACGCCGGACGCCGCCTGATGAGGGAAACCACCTCGGTGTTGGAAGAACTCTGCCCATGGAGAAGTCGTTGATAAAATGCAAATCCGCCCGCGGGCTTGCTCTTGCCAACGGGAGCGTTCATTGCTGATCGTTTCGCGCGCATGAATGAGGAGGATTACAGGGACGACGAGGACTTTGGGGAGGAGCCTGAGGAGGAATCCCGCGGCATGGGTTTTCTCGACCATCTGGAAGAGCTGCGCTGGACCTTGTTCAAGTGTCTCGGGATTTTCCTGGCCGCCGTAATCGCGGTCGCCATCTTTCTGGTGCCGGCCACCCACTTGCTGAACCGGCCGATGAGGATCGCCATGAGCGCGACCGGGCTCGAGGGGCAGGGGTTGTTCATGGTTTCGCCGATGGGGGTGTTTTCCGTGGTCGTGCAGGTCTGCTTTCTCGGCGGCCTCGGCCTGGCCATGCCGTTCATGCTGTTTTTTCTGGGCCGATTCATTGCTCCGGCTCTCAAACCGGAAGAGCTGAAGGTCCTGCTGCCGGCCTGCGCGGGCACCTTTTTCCTGTTTCTCGGGGGCGCCTGCTTCAGTTACTTTTTCCTGGTGCCGGAGGCGCTGAAATTCGCCATCCGCCTCAACGTGATGTTCGGGTTTGAAGTGCTCTGGTCCGCCGACCGCTACTACGGGTTGCTGGTCTGGACCGTGCTCGGGCTCGGGTTTTGTTTCCAGCTTCCCCTGGTGGTCTATGTGCTGGTGTTCCTGCGGGTTATCGGAACGGACAAACTCCGGAAGGCGCGGCCTTACATGATCGTGCTCTTTTTCTTCCTCGGCGCCCTCCTGACGCCGACCTGGGATCCGATAACCCAGTCGATGGTGGCGCTTCCGATGTGGCTCCTCTATGAAATCTCCCTCTTTTTCGCCGCCAAATTGGAGGCGAAACGGGAAAAGGAGATCGAGGAAGCCCTGGCCGACATCGAAGAGGATGAGGAGTGGATGGATTGAGCGGTTTTTGGGGTAGCATCGGCCCTTGGCCGATGATCCCATCCAAGAGTGCCATCAGACCTTGGCTGATGATTTCATTCAAGAGTAGCATCGGCCCTTGGCTTATGATCCCATTCAAGAGTGCCATCCCGGGC
>PXDN01000116.1 GCA_003566375.1 Opitutia bacterium | reverse complement strand
CCCGCCGGGTGAAGATGACGTCCTGTTTCAGGCGTGAACAACACGCACCACCAAGACAAATCGGGCCGACTTATCTGGCAACCGGCCCGGGTTTGCCGGGATCATCATGCTTAAGTTGCCGGACCACATCGGCGATGTGGTCGTGGAATCCCCAGCCGATGCCATCAGTTAGCTGTTCGGCTTTCGCCAGTCGCTCCCTGAATGATGGATACAGATCCCGGGCGTCTCCGCGCAACAGGTCGGCCAATTCATCAAGCGCGGACTCCACGCTGCTGTAAAAGCGTTCGTAAGCCCCTGCCGGAAAACAGTCTTTAATTTTGCCCGGCGGCGTGTTCGTTCAATTCGTCCTCGGTCCACGGAACCGCCCTCTCGGCGTGGGCTCCGCGGATTTCCGCCACCGAACCGGGGGAAACCGGGTCGGCGGTGTGTCCCCAGGAGCGGCGCATGTAGGTCAGGATGGCCGCGACTTCCTCATCCGTTAGGCCCGCGCCCATCGGCGGCATCAACATGGCGTCGCCTTCCTTGCCCTGCAGCACGATTCGAATCAGGTTGCCTTCATCGCCAACCACCCAGTCGGAATCAACCAGCGAAGCGGCGATGCCGACCATTCCCCGCCCTTCCGCCTGGTGGCAGGCGGCGCAATTCATTTGGTAAAACCGCCGCCCTTTGTCGAAAAGTTCCTGTTCGGCGTCGCCGAGGGCGGCGACGTCAACGGTTTCCTCCCCCGCCCAATTCAATTTGGCCGCCAGATCTTCGGCCGCTTGGCGGACGGAATCCGTTTCGGCGGCCGTCAGCAATGCAAGGGATTCCGGACGTCTTGTATCCACATTGGCGACACGCGATTGATCAATGCCCCGCAAAATGGCCAGCGTTAGCCAGGTGGAGGGAGCGTCCAAGGCCAGGGCAAACAACTCCCGGATGGCGTCGGTTTCCCCCGAACGCATAACGGCTCCGGCCAATGCGGCCGGCATGGCGGCATCCTCCGGCAGGTTGTTGGCGTGAACCAGGCGGCGCATAAACGGAAGTTCGCGACCGTGCAGTCCGCTCAAAATGGCTTCGGCCAGAAACGGCTGGTCCGGGTGGCGCTCCAGCATCAGTTGAAACGCGGTCTCCACCTCCGCTCCTCCGGCTTCCCCGAGGGAAAACGCGGCCTGCAACCGCACAATCGGGCTGGGATCTGCCGTGAGGGCGATCACCCGGTGCCTCATGTCGGGAGAAGCGGCCAGATACGGTTCCGACACCCGGATGGCGGCGGAACGCACCCGTGGCGATTCATCCCGGCTGGCCGCCATGGCCAGCGGCGGCGTCACGCGCCCCAACCCCTCCAGGGTCCACAGGGCGTGAATTCGGGCCAATTCGTTTTCACTTTCCAGCGCCATCCGGTTCAACAACGGCACGGCGGCTTCGTCACCGCGTTCGACAAGGAGGCGCTGGGCGGTGTCGCGATGCCATCCATTTTCATGTTCCAGCAACGCCACCAGCTCCACGGACGATTTGCTGGAAAGCGGCGGCGGGCTGACCCGCTCCGACGACTCATGAACCACCCGGTAAATCCGCCCCAAGCCGAGCGGCTCCTCCAAACCCCGTTCAAGTATTTGTTGGCGCAGGTAGGTGGTGACAAACTGGCGGTGCTGCAAAATCCCGCGGTACATGTCCACGATGTAAAGCGCGCCATCGGGGCCGTTGTAAAGATTGACGGGGCGAAACCGTTCGTCGGAGGAGGTTAAAAACTCATCCTCTTGGTAGGCGTTGTTTCCGCTGATGATGCCGTATTCATTCTCCTCCAGCACCGCCCGGCGGATGAAATGGGCGGCCGGTTCGGCCACGAAAACGTTCCCCCGGTATTCGGGAGGGAACTGGTCGCCGCGGTAAACCAAAGGAGCGCAAGCGGCGGTGTAACGCGTGAGGAAGCCTTCGTCGTCCAATTGGTTGCGCCGGTTCACCCCGGGAGTGATGCGCGACGGCCACACCCGTTGATCGGAATCGACTTGCTCATACACCCCTCCCATGGAACCCGGAATCACCCCGCCGCGGGCCGGGAAATTCGGGTTGCGGGCGTAATAATGGTTCGGCACGAAATCGGCGCGCAGATAATCGGAATTGGAATTGGTGAAATGCCGTCCGTAATCATCCATCGAAATCCCCCACTGGCCGCGACGCAGGGAGGGGGCCCGTATCCATTCCCCGTCTATCATGCGAAACCGGCCGCTGTCGGACATGGCGTCGTGTATCCAATTATCCAATCCGATCAAAAGGCCATTGGAACCATGCTCGGGATTGGCCTCGCGGTGGGAGTAGTCGTCGGCCACCATAATCTTCTCGTCCGCCCGTCCATCACCGGTGGTGTCGCGGGTGAACCACAGATGGGGAGGCTCCCCGATCAACGCGCCGCCCGCCACCACCCGGATCGCCCGCGGCAAGGTGAGCTCGTCCATCCAAACCGTGCTTTGATCCATTTGCCCATCGCCGTTGGTGTCCTCCAAAACCACCACCCGGCTGACGGGAGCAATTTCTCCCTCCCCGTCCACATTCGGCATGTAACTCCGCATCTCGACAACCCAGATGCGGCCATCCTCGTCAAAATCCATGGCGATGGGATCGTGCAGCAACGGTTCCGCCGCCACCAACTCGACGCGGAAGCCGGGTTGCACCCGAATCGATTTCAGCGCTTCTTCCGGACCAAGGATCGGAGCCTCCGGAATATCCCACCCCGGGGGTGGAGTGGAATGGTCAATCTCCCGGCGGTCACCCTGTTGGGCGCGCAGGGAAGAAGCGATGAAAAGGCAAGCGAACAGGAATATCAGATAACGCATGATTGCATGTGGGAGACGTTTTGATGAACCGCGTAACAAACCGCCAAACGCCCAACTCTTCAACGTTTTTCCCAAATTTGCCATTTCCCAGGCGCATCCCCGCGTGGTCACCGCCAATTGAAACACACCCCAACGCCCCCCTTGGGAACGGGCGGCGTTATTTTTTCGCTTTCCCCCGGCCCCGCCGTCCCGTAAAACCTGCGTTTTGAAAAAGTACTTCCAACCTTTCGGCAAAAACACCGTTCCAAGTGAGGTGAAACGGAGCCTGTCAGCCATTCCCGGCCACGTCGCCGTCATCATGGACGGCAACGGGCGCTGGGCTTGTGAACGGGGTTTGCCGCGCATTGAGGGGCACCGCGTGGGAGCGGAATCGGTCAAGGAAGTGGTTCGCCAGGCGGCCGAGTTGAAGATCCGCCACCTGACCCTTTACGCGTTTTCAGTGGAGAACTGGCAGCGGCCGCCGGATGAGGTTTCCGGACTGATGCAGATGCTGGAACGGTTCTTAAAAGATCATTCCAAGGAGCTGATCAAGCGGAGCATCCGCTTCCGGGCGATCGGGCGGGTGGATGAGTTGCCGCCGACCGTCCGCAAGGAGGTCATCCGCGTGGAGACCGCCACCGCCGGCTTTCGGGACTGGCATCTCAATCTCGCCCTGAACTACGGTTCGCGGACCGAGGTGGCCGACGCGGTCAAGGCCTATGCTCTCGCCGTGCGGGCCGGGCTGGAGGATCCGGCCGAGTGCGACTGGGATAAGTTCTCCCGTTACCTCTACACCTTCGATCTGCCCGACCCCGATCTCATCATTCGCACTTCCGGCGAAACCCGGTTGAGCAATTTTCTCCTTTTGCAGAGCGCTTATGCGGAAATCTTTTTTTCACCGGTCCTCTGGCCTGACTTCCGGGGGCCGCAGCTTTTGGAAGCGGTCGAATTTTACGCCAAACGGGAACGGCGGTTTGGAAAGACCGGCGAACAAGTCCGCGGAAAACCCGCGGTGGAGCCGATTCTTTCCCTGTGATTAAGCGCACCCTCAGCACGCTGGTCCTGTTATCGGGGGCCATCCTTCTGCTTTGGCAATTCGGAGCCATGGCGGGAGTCGCCTTGCTTCTGTTTCTGGCCGCCGCCAGCCAGCATGAGCTTTACCGGATGCTGGAAGCCTGCGGCTTCCGTCCGCTGCGCAAAACCGGCATCATTCTCGGCTTGGCCTACCTGTTGGCCGCCTATCTGATGCCGCGCTTTTTGCCGACAGCGGGGGCGTATCAACTCGGCTTCGACGGTCTCGGCCTGGCCTTGGTTGTCATCGCGGCGGGCGGCCTCCTCTTCAGCCCGCCCAAAGCCCGCATCGGCACCATTGCCTCCACCGCGCTCGGGTTTCTATACGTTCCGTTTTTGCTCCACTTCTTCATCCGCATCGTCGATCTCATACCCGGCGACGAGACCACCGGCCTGTTGCTGGCTTTCTGGGTGGTGCTGGTGGTGAAATCGGCCGACATCGGGGCCTACCTGACCGGCAGCCTGATCGGAGAGCACAAACTGGCCCCTTCCATCAGCCCGGGAAAAACCTGGGAGGGCGCCCTGGGCGGCATTCTGGTTTGCGCCGGGGTGGCGGCCGGCTACGCGCTGCTTTTCCGCGATTATTTTCCCATGGGCCTCGGTCCGGCGGCCGCCGCCCTGGCCGCGGTTTTCATTGGCGCGGTGTCCATTGTTTCGGATTTAACCGAATCGGCCTTCAAGCGGGCGGCCAACATGAAGGATTCCGGCAACTCGATTCCCGGCATCGGCGGTGCCTTTGACTTAACCGACAGCCTCCTGCTGGCCGTTCCGGTGGCTTACGGGCTGTTGCTTCTGGTGGTCTGAATCAAATCGGCAAAAGCAGCTCATGAGTAACCAGCAAACCGCCCGCCCCACCCCGGCGCCCACCACCGAACCAGCCGGTCTCGTCCTGCTCGGCGCCACCGGCTCCATTGGCGACAGCACCCTGGAGGTGATCCGGCAAAACCCGGACGCCCTTCGTTTGGCGGGGATCGCCTGCCGGAGCCGCTGGGACAAACTGGCCGCCATCGCGCGGGAATTTTCCGTGCCGTGGGTCGCCATTTACGACGAAACCGCCGCCCGCGAAGCCCGCGACGCGAACGCTTTTCCGCCCGGCACCCAAATTTTGGATGGCGCGGGAGGATTGCGGGAACTCGCTTCCCTGCCGGAGGCCGGGACCGTTCTCCCCGCCATCGTCGGCACGCTCGGGCTGGAGCCGACCCTCGCGGCGGTGGAAGCAGGCAAGAAGATCGCCCTCGCCAGCAAGGAGATCCTCGTCCTGGCCGGAAGTCATTTCATGGAAGCGGTCCGCCGCCGCGGGGTGGAGGTCCTGCCGGTGGACAGCGAACACAACGCCATTTTCCAATGCCTGCAGGGGCATCGCCCGGAAGATGTTTACCGCTTGCTCCTGACCGCCTCGGGAGGGGCTTTCCTCGATTGGCCGCTGGCGGATTTGGCCAAAGTGGGTCCGGAGCAGGCGCTGAAGCATCCCAACTGGTCGATGGGGCCGAAGGTCACCGTCGATTCCGCCAGCATGGCGAACAAGGGGCTGGAATTGATGGAGGCCCGGTGGTTGTTCGACATTGAGCCGTCGCGCATCGACGTGATCATTCACCGGCAGAGCATCGTCCATTCCATGGTCGAATTTCTCGACGGGTCCATGTTGGCCCAGTTGTCCCCCCCCTCCATGACCTTCGCCATCCAGCACGCCCTGCTCCATCCGGCGCGGGCGGCCGGCGCCCGGCCCGGTTTGGATTTTTCCCAAGCGCTGCGCTTCGACTTCGAGCCGCCCGAGAAAAAACGTTTCCCCTGCCTCGGCCTTGCCCGGGAAGCCCTGGAAGCCGGCGGCAACGCCCCGGCGGTTTTCAACGCCGCCAACGAAGTTGCGGTCGAGGCTTTTTTGGCCAAACGAATCGGCTTTCTTGATATTCCCGCCGTCATCAAGCATACGTTGGATTCCGCAACCAATGCCGGGACCTCCTGTCTGGAGGAAATCCTGGGGGCCGACCGGGAAGCCCGCCACCGGGCGTCCTCATTTCTCAACAAGCCGTAAGCATGCTACAATTTCTCGCCAACAATCTCTGGCCCATATTTCTGCTGATCGTTTTTTTCGGCGGCACCATTTTCGTGCATGAACTCGGGCACTTCCTCGCCGCGCGGCGCCGGGGCCTCGTCGTGGAACGATTCTCCATCGGCTTCGGGCCGCGCCTCTTCGGCTGGAGGCGCAACGGCGTCGATTACCGGGTTTCCCTGCTGCCGCTGGGCGGTTACGTCGCCCTGCCCCAGCTGGCCGACATGGCCGCCGTGGAAGGGACCACTGACGCCGGGCAAAAGGCCCTGCCCCCGCTCAGCTATGCCGACAAAATGATTGTCTCGGTCATGGGCGCGGTTTTCAACGTGATCTTCGCTTTTGTGCTCGCCTCGTTGCTCTGGGTCGTCGGTCGGCCGGTTTCCGAGGAAGCTCTCAGCACCACCGTCGGTTACGTGCTCAGCGAATACGAGATGGAGGACGGCATGACCGTGCCCACCCCGGCCTCCCAAGCCGGATTTCAGCCGGGCGACAAAATTCTGCGCATCGACGGCCGGTCAGTGAACCAATGGACCGACATCCCGCAAAACCTCGCCATCGGCACCGGAAGGAGCGGCGACGGCCGCCCCATGGCCTTGTTCACGCTCGAGCGCGACGGAGAGGTTTTTGATGTCCCCGTCCATCCCATGCTTCGAGGAGACGACCGCCTTCGCCAAGTCGGCATCGCCGCCGGGCACACCGTCACGGTCGGAGAGCTGATTCGCGACCTGCCGGCCCACCGGGCGGGGGTTCAACGCGGAGACATTCTGGTCGAAATCGACGGCGAAACCGTCCACTCCATCGCGCAAGTTTACTCTTACATGGAGGCCAACGCCGAACGGTCCATCGCCTTCACTTTCCGCCGTGGCGGGGAAACCTTCACCACCGAAATGACGCCGGTGCGGCGGGCGGTTCGCGACGGACGGCCGGAGATTGCGGATGTCGGTTTTCTCGCCGCCAATCCCCGCGTGGTTCTCCACCCCCATCCGGTCGAGCAGGTGGCGGACATCGTCACGCTGACACTCAACACGCTTTGGGCGTTGGTCAATCCGGCCTCCGACCTCGGTGCCCGCCACCTTTCCGGCCCGGCCGGAATCGCCCGCTTCTTCCACGCCGCCTCCAGCATCGACTGGCGCTTAACGCTTTGGGTGGCCGTGCTGGTCAATATCAATCTTGCCATTCTCAACCTTCTCCCGATTCCCGTGCTGGACGGAGGCCACATGATGTTCGCCACCATTGCCAAAATCCGGCGCAAAGCCCTGCCGGCCGGCTTGGTCATCGGCTCGCAGAACGCCTTTGTCATCCTGCTGTTGACCTTCATGGTGTATGTGACTTTCCATGACATCCGGCGCTGGGTGCGCGACGCCAGCCACGACCGTTCCTACATCGAGCCGGAACTGGTCGAAGACGAGGCCCGCGATTAGCGGAGACAAGCCACGCCATGAACCCGACTTCTCCCGCACGACTTCCCTACTGCCAGTCGCTCACCCGAACGATTCGCCGCCGCACCCGCGAGGTCCGCGTCGGCGGGGTCGGCGTGGGCGGCGACAACCCGCTGCGCATCCAGTCGATGACGACGACCGACACCAAGGATGTGGCCGCCACGGTCGCTCAGAGCATCGCCCTTGCCGAAGCCGGTTGCGAAATCGTCCGCGTAACCGCTCCCAACGTCACCGCCGCCCGTTGCCTGCGCGACATCCGCCGGGAGCTTGACCGGCAGGGCATCCAGGTCCCGCTGGTGGCCGACATCCACTTTCTCCCCGCCGCCGCCATGGAGGCGGTCGAGCACGTTGAGAAAATCCGCGTCAATCCGGGCAACTACGCCGACCGCAAAAAATTCGCCATCCGCGAATACTCCGACGCTCAATACAAAGAGGAATTGCAACGGCTTCACGACTCCTTTTCCCCGCTGGTCAAACGCTGCAAGGAACTCGGCCGGTCGATGCGAGTCGGCACCAATCACGGGTCGCTGTCCGACCGCGTCATGAACCGCTACGGCGACACGCCACTCGGCATGGTCGAATCGGCCCTGGAGTTTTTGCGCATCGCCGAATCCCATGGCTACCGCGACATCATCCTCTCCATGAAGGCCAGCAACCCCAAGGTCATGATCCAAGCCTACCGCCTGCTGGTCGCCCGCATGGATCAGGAAGGAATGGATTATCCGCTCCACCTCGGGGTGACCGAGGCCGGGGACGGAGAGGACGGCCGCATCAAGAGCGCCATCGGCATCGGCAGCCTTCTGGCGGACGGTCTCGGCGACACCATCCGCGTCTCCCTGACCGAGGATCCGGTTCATGAAATCCCGGTCGCCCAAGCCCTCGCCGCCAAGGCGCAATCGTGGTGGACCCACAATCCGGATCCCGGGGACGACGCGGGTGACGCCCTCCTGCGCAACCATTGGACCGATCCCCACACCTTTGCCCGCCGCCAAATTTCCCCGTTTTTATTGGGGGGAGATTGTCCCGTCGCCACCGACCAGCCTCCGCGGGTAATCGTCCGCGCCGACACCGCCCAAGTCCTGAAACCGGAGTTTCTCCAAAATTTCGCCAAGACCGCCCGCGGGTTGAAAGACAACCCCATCGAGGGGCTTCTGCTCGACATTGCCGGAGAAGCCGATTGGCACCAGGCCGCCGCCCTCGCCCGTTCGCCGGACTGTCCGGTGAAAGCGGTCGTCTGCTCGCTTCCGCGCGGGAGATTCCTCCTTGGCGAATCTCCGCCGACCGGCGCGGCGCGCGCGGCCAGCCTGCTTGCCCTGTGCGTGTTCACGGCGGAGGAGTCCGGGGATTTGAATGACTTTTTGCACGACTGCCGCCGCGCGGAGGTAACACCCGTGGTGGCGGCCGATCCCCTAAAGGACTTACCCGCCCTGGCCGACGTTTTGACCAACGCGTTTCACCAGGGGCAATCCGTTGTCTTCACGCTCGCCCGCCCGGTTGCGGGTTGCCACGGCCTCGGTTCTTACCGGTTGCTGACCGCCTTTCTTCAGTCGCGCGACCTGCCGGCGCCCGTTTGGATTCGCCACAACGCCGCCTTCGCCGGCGACCGACATGCCGCCCCGTCGTTTCTCGAACTGCTCCTCGACGCCAGTGTCCTCGCCGGCAGCCTTCTTTGCGACGGAACCGGCGACTTGATCAGCATTGAGGAGGAATCCGATCCGGCGCGGGCCGCCCGCCTCGCCTACAATCTTCTCCAGGGAGCGGGCGCGCGCATCTCCAAAACCGAATTTGTGGCCTGCCCAAGCTGCGGCCGCACCCTCTTCGACCTGCAAAGCACCACCCAGCGCATCCGCGCACGCACCGGCCACCTGAAAGGGGTGAAAATCGCCATCATGGGCTGCATCGTGAACGGCCCCGGCGAGATGGCCGACGCCGATTTCGGTTACGTCGGCGGCGCGCCAGGGCGGATTAATCTCTATGTGGGCAAGGAATGCGTCGAGTACCACATCCCCGCCGGCGAAGCCGACCAGCGTCTGGTTGACTTGATCAAAAAACACGGGAAATGGCTCGAACCGGAAGAAGCCGAAACCGCGGAATCCATTAGCTGAATACATTCATGTCCGTTGTCCAAACCTTGCAAGTGAAAGTCAAACCCAACGCCCGCCAAAGCCTCTTGGAAGAGGACCCGGCAACCGGCGTCTGGCGGGCCAAAGTCAAAGCCCCGCCCGCCGAAGGCCAAGCCAATCAGGAGCTGATTGAACTTATTGCCTCGCGTTTTGGCTGTGCCCAATCCGCCGTCTCGATCAAAAGCGGCGCTTCCGCCCGCTTGAAACTCGTTCGCATCCACCAAAGCGGATCCCCGGAGTAAACTGGAACGCATTTCTCAAGCCGGCGACGCTTCGCGGGAGCGTATGTTGTCCTCGCGCTGCTCCAATTCGACTTCTTTGATCTGCTGCTCTTCGATTTTGTTCATAAGGCGGGCCTCGGCATCCATTAAAAACGCTTCCCGTTCCTCAATGTTGCGCTCCCGCTCGGCCAACCGCGCCTTGAGGGCATTCAGTTCAGCCGTCTCCACCGTGGCGGAAATATCTCCCGCACTCTCTTTCGGGTCCGGTTGGACCAGGGCGCGGGCGCGCCGGGACTCCATCGCCTCCTCCGTGTAACCGGGAACGGCGGACAAGATCACCACCGGCAGGGTCGGTTTGTGCGGCTGGGACTGATCCGTGACGAATTCGAAAGTGACCCGGCATTGAACCAGCAAATCCGCGCCGAGCAAAACCGCCCGTCTCTTCAATTCTTCCCACGCGAGCAAGGCGATTTCGTCATCAGCCAGCTCGTTATCGAGACTTTTTTCCCCCAACAGGCAACGCAGCGGATGGGGATGGAGCAGACCGGCCTGCTCAAAGCGGACCCGCGCGGCAAACAAGCGGGTGAAGTCCGTGGCCAGCTTCCGCCAAAGTTTCCCGCCGGGCAAATGGCTGGCGGAGGAAAGCACCAGCGTGAGCGGAGGCCCGGTTTCCGCACAATCTCCCGGAATTTCGGGCATCAACCGCACGCGGTCGAGGCGCAGAAAAAGATCCCGTTGCGCACTCTCGTCGTTGGGCAATCCTTCGCCGAAAACCAATTCGGGAGGGGTGCGCGTGTCCCGCCCGTTGGCCCGGTTTCGAAAGGCCAGGGCCAGGGAACCGGCCATCACCCAATTGGCCATGCCGGTTTTCCACGCGTAATCCCCGAACTGAATCGAACCCTTCTCGACCATTGCGAGGAATTCAACTTGGGAAAACGGCCCTTCCTGACTCGACGAATCGCGTTTTCGCCGGATGAAAATCTGTGTATCCATTATCCGAATCACATTGCGGGCAAGGGCACTCCCGGCGGCACCTTGCCCTCCTGCTGGCGAAGGGCGAGAGAGAGCTTGAAAGTGACCATGCCCGCGTGCCGTCCGGTCTCAATGTCGGAAGAAAGGGTGTTGATCTGGCCCTGGCGAAGCTTGCTGATGACCCCGGTCGTGCGAGTCAGCACCTCGTGAATGGCCACGCGGGGGTGTTCCTTGCCGAAACTGACCAGCTTCTGGGCCACGCACGCCTCAAAACAATCCGCGAGACTGTCCACCGGCGACGGCATACCGGCCGCCGTGGCCATCGACAAGAGACGGCGCAGGGCGGTAACCGGGTCGCCACCATGCATGGTGGTTAGCACCCGGTGGCCGGTCGAAGCGGCCTCAATCACCATCTCGGCCACCTTGGTGTCACGGATTTCCCCCACGAAAATGACGTCCGGATTCATGCGGAGGGCCCGTTTGAGGGCGGACACATAGTCCGGCGAATCCCGGCCAAGCTGCCGCTGGGTGAAAATGGACCCGATCGGCGTGTCCTCGAACCGGTATTCAATCGGATCCTCAATGGAAATGATCCGCAGCGGCTTTCTCACCGCCGCTTCCTGTAGCATGGCGGCAATGCTGGTGCTTTTACCGGAGCCGGTCGCCCCGGCCAAGACCAACAAACCGCCTTCGTTTTCCACAAACCGGTCCACCAAAGCGGAGGGAAACGCAATATCCCCAATCGCCGGGATGCTTTCCGAAATCACCCGCAGGGTGATTTCCCGACCGCCCCGCATCCCGTGGTCGCAGCGGATTTCCACCGCCCGCAGGCGCTGTCCGCCGATCGCGATGATCGCCTCCTGGCTGCCTTGGTCGGAGGTGTCGGCCGAAGAGAATAGCTGGGCGGTGAAAACCGAAAAGGGATCATCCCCGCGCAAGGCGACCGGCATGTCAACGGACTCGAGCTGGCCGTTGCGCCGGGCGGTGCAGCGTCCCCAACTTGTCAGGATAATGTCGGAGACTCCGCCCTTGGTGATGATCTCGCCAATGAACGCGGTCCACGCCTCAAAGACCCCCTGTCGGGCCTGGGTGTCCATGCCGGCGGGCACGCTCCCGGAGAACGGCGGTGGTTCGGATGGGGAAAATTTCAAGGTTTGCATGGGGTGAATTTTCCCTCGCCCCGGGATTCAGGCAAGAGTCAACCTTGTTAAGAAAGTTTGAAAATTAGCAACGTTCTTCCGACGGTTTCCTCGGCGGAATGTTAGTCATTTAAATTATCCACCCCCAGAATTTCCGCCAGCTCGTCCCGAATGAAGTTCGCCTGATCCAGTTCCTCCAGGGAAGTGAAGACGCGCCGTTCTTTCATCGAACGGTCCACCCACATCACCCGGTAATTGCTTTTGTTGTAGCCGTCGGCGCTTTCCCTGACAAGCACCCCTTTGATTTCATCGGGGCGGATTTTCACGTTGCCGGTCCATGGGAGGGGATGCGTGCGAACCTCGACCAAATCCGGGCTGATGATGAGATCCGTTTTGTTGAAAAAAGTGGAGATCACGTAATAAGCCAGCCCAACGCCCACCGCCACATGCCCGATCGGAAATAGAATGGCAAAAAGGTTATACCCCGATTCCGACGGCGTTTTGAAAGCCATGGCATACCAGAAAACCAGGAAGACATTCCATCCAATGCAAAAGAAAACCACCGGTATGATTTTCATGGAAAACCAAGTGCGCCGGATCATGAAACGCCCTCCGCTTTCGAGCGTGTCCAATCCCTCGGGTATGGTTCGTTTCCTCATTCTGTTCTTTCCCCTGTTTTTTGCGGACTCGGGTGTGGATCCCGCGCTGACTCCTCACAAACCGAGCACGAACAGATTGGCGAATTGCAACGCCGAAGGCGGGGCTTCCAAGCCGAGGGCGCCGCGCTCGGGAGTTCCCGCCGGCATGGGAACCGATGAGATCTCCTCGGCCGGCTCCCCCCGGTAAACAGTGATCCGGTTGCCTTCCGCGCGCAGGGTAAACCGGTGCCAACGCCCGGGCGGAGCTTCCAGGCGCACGGGCACTCCCTCCCCTTCCACCCCCCGCAACCGGACCACCGGCGTCACCGGGTCCTCCCCGGCGGGAACATGGATGTCGATGATGAATTCGGCCTCACCGAAGGTTTCGGTGGTCCACAAGGTAGGCCCCCGTTCGGCACCCTCCCCCAGCATCAGCCGCCAATCGCGCGAACTCCACCGGCCGAGGGCTTGCCGGGGTTCTCCCTCCCCGGCCGCGCCGGTGACCCCCTCCGCGTGCCAGCCGCGAAGGTCGGTGCCGGTGTAGAGGGTGCGGTGGCCGCGCGCAATGGCGGCGGTTTTCTCCGGCGGAGTGTTGGCCGGGGGTAGTTCGCGGATACGGATATTGCGGAAATCAATCGGCGCTCCCTCCGCTTCCAGGGAGATGTAGCCCTTGCGGTAAACGGCGTCGCTGCCCCCCGAAACCTCCTTGCCGTTCACATGGAGACGGATCACCCCGTCGTTGCACTCGATTCGGTAATGATTCCATTGGGGAAACCCAAGGCTGCGCTCCTCCGAGGGAAAACTGCGCATTCCCCGGCTGGGGGGGAACGGCGTCAGGCGCGCCCCGTGGGTGGGGAAAACATCGCCGTGGGTGGTGTAACGGTCGGTCTGGCCATAGCCGTGGTCAAGCACCTGGGTCTCGATCCCTCGCAGGAACGGCACCCCGGGCGCCGGCAGTGGCGAGGACCAAAGAAAAACCCCGGAGTTGCCCCCGTCGGTGAGGTGCCGCCACTCCAGTTCCAAAATGAAATTTTCGTATTGCCGCTCGGTGCGGATGTGCCCGATCGGAAAGCCGGTGCAGTGAATCATCCCGTCGCGGACGCTCCATGTCTCCGGGGCGCAATTCACGTTCACCCACCCTTCGAGGGTTTTTCCATTGAAAAGATCGACCCAGCCCGTTTCCGCGTCGTCCTTGGCGGCGACCCGCGCGGCCGGGATCGCGGCGAGAACGGCGAGGACCGCCATGGCCGCGGCCTTCGGGCGGAAAAAAGAAACAAGCGGGGACAAAGACAGGGAATGTTTCATAGCAGGGTGGTTTATATGAACAGGCGGGTCCCGTCAACGGCGCGCTTGCCCGCCCATTCCACAAAGGCTCCGCAACAATCTCCATTCGCGGTGCGGCGGCCATCCGCCGTCCGCCAGTCAATGGCAAATGCGGGTTCCACAGCCCTCTTGAGGGTATCGCTCCCGCGCCTTCTCCAGAGCCCAAATAATCGGGCGTTGCCATAAAGCCGCGCAATCAAAGGCAAAATGCGGCGAGCGCTTTTCGAGAAATTTCGCTTTCCTACGTTGACTCGCAGACTGATGACGTCTTTTGGTTCTCTCAATTAGCGAAAAACGACTTTCGATTATGGCAAAAACATCACCGCAGTTGGAATGGTGCATCGTCCGCCTCGGGGAGGACATGAACTGGTGGGTCGACGAGATCAGTGACGAAATTCACTGGGACGTCGATGGCCTCAGTATTCTGGATCCCCGTCAATTGAGCCACCTCATCGAGCTGCTGGAGCCTCTGCACGATTATGGGTTTGATCCCGATCTCTTTGAATCGGCTTTTTACGCATTCAAAATTGAGAAGGATTTGGGCGGGGGCCGCGTGCGGTTGGGCCGTTCAAGTGAATCGCTCCTGGACTCCGAGGAGGTGCTTTTCGCCCTCCCCGACATTCTCGATGAGGAGACCGGTCCCTATGCTGATTTCCTCGATCACATCAGCAAGCTCCGCGTCAAGATGCTCAACGACGTGATGAATTTCGAAAAGAAATTAACGGTGGACGAGCTGGAGGAGCAGATTCGCGACGAGCAAAACAACAATTTCCTCGAAGGAAAATCCGTCCATCTTTTCAACGAAATCCTCTCCATCGTCGATTTCGCGCCCGCCGGTTGGGAAATCGACCGGGATGATGATGACGATGACGGGAGCGAGGAAGTCGAAACCGACGAAGACGCGGATGTCGATGTGGATGACCTTCCGGATGTCGAAGAAGAGGATGACGAGTCCTTGAAACAAGACGCCAGCCTCCGCTGGGACGAGGATGACGACGAAGACGAGGAAGAGGATGACGACGAGGGCAAGGAAGAGAGCGAAAGCGACGAGGACGGCGAAGACTGGAGCGAAGACGAAGAGGACGACGAAGACGAGAAGCCCCGCCGCAAACGCCGCTGAGCTGATCGGATAATTTTCGGAAGCCCTCCTCAATGCGCCGCCGGCGCGGGTTTGTTCCCTGGTTCGTTGGCCAATTTAAGTTCCTCGGCCAACCGACTCATGATGCCACCGAAAGATCCGTTGGTGAAAATCACAACCAACCGGTGCCGGTCGGTCGCCTGGGAGAGGCGCTTTTGCAGGACTTCCCACACTTCGGCGTGGCTGCCGGCGGATTCGGCTTCCACCCCCGACCCGCGCAAACGGGTGACCACGGCGCCGGTGTCCAGGCGCTCCCGAGGGTCTATCTTCTCCGGCCGGTCAATCGGCCCCAAACAGGCGAAATCGGCCAGCGCCAGGGCGGTGGTCAAGGCCTCTTGGTGCACCCGGCGGCGGGAGGTGTTGCTGCGGGGTTCGAACACCGCGTTGATCTCCGACTCCGGGTAGCGGTTGCGTAACGAAACCAGCATGGCGTGGACCGCCGTCGGGTGATGCCCGAAATCCTCCATCACCGTGATGGCGGAGGAATCGAACAAAATTTCCTGCCGCCGCTTCACCCCCTGAAACCGGGCCAGAGCGGAAAGGTCAAGCCGCGTGATGTCATCGGGAAAAATCGTGAGACCCGCGGCCAGCGCGGCCATGGCGGCGTTGCGGGCATTGCACAAACACCACACGTCCCAACGAACCGATGCCCAAACCTTGCCCCGCCATTCCAAATCAAACGAAACCCCTTCGGAATTTTCCACGAAACGGCGGATGACCAAATCCGCGCCGTCCTGGGTGCCGACCGAATACACCGTGGCCCAGGAGACCTTGCCGATTTCGACCGCGCGGGGGTCGTCCGCGTTGACCAAAATGTAACCGTTGTCGGGAACAATCCGCACGAAATGGTCGAACGCCCGGCAGACGTCGGCCTCGTCCCGGAAGATGTCCGCGTGGTCAAACTCAATGTTGTTGATCACCGCGACATGGGGCGCGTAATGGATGAACTTGCTCCGCTTGTCGAACAAGGCGGAATCATACTCGTCCCCCTCGATCACAAACGGTTCTCCCAGCCCGCCCGCGCGGGCGCCTCCCGGAAGGTCGAGCGGAACTCCGCCGATCAAGTAGCCGGGATCGCGCCCGTTGGCCTTGATCAGCAGGGCCGCCAGGGTGGTGGTGGTGGTTTTGCCATGGGTGCCGGCCACCACGATGTTTTGGCGGCCACGGAGAAGGTGGTCGTGCAACAGGGCTGGCAGCGAGGGGAATGCGGTTTTCTTTTCGGCCAGCAACCACTCCAGTTCCGGGTTTCCGCGGGAAACCGCGTTGCCCACCACCACCAGGTCGGGCACCGCTTTGGCGAGGCGGTCGGCGTCGAATCCTTCCAAGACGGGGATCCCGGCCGCCGCGAGCACATCGCTCATTGGCGGATACACACCGCTGTCGCTTCCCAAAATGTCATGCCCCGCCCCGCGCAGGAGAAGGGCGGCGTTGCCCATGGCCGTTCCGCATATGCCAAGAAAATAAATCCGCATGCCAACCATTCCCGCCATCCCGCCCCGGCGGGCAATAGCAAAACTGACTCAGACCGGGAAACCGGTTGGTTATGAATCTCCTAAAATTTTTTCCTCCAACCAGTGATCGATGGTTCGGCTGGAGGGAACCGAAAGGACCCGGCGCAGCTCGGCCGCGTCCTCCGCGGTCCGGGCCAACCGTTCCTCCGATTCGGCGCACTCGCGCAACTCCGCCGCGAGAACGTCCGGGGAAGCCGCCCCCTGAATGTATTCGGGATACATGGGCCGGTTCAAAAGCAGATTGCAGATTCCCAAATACGGCACCTTCAACACGGCCCGCCCGATCAGGTAGGTCATCCAATTGGCCCGGTAGGCGATCGTGCCGGGCACCCCCGCCAGCGCGCAGGAAAGCGACATGGTCCCGGAACTGGTCAGCACCGCTCCGGTTGCGCCGGAACTTTGGCGGTGCCGCAAAGTCAGCGCTCCGGCCAGGTCCGGATACCTGGCCAAAACCGCTTGCAGGATCGCCCGAATCCCCTCGTCGGGATACACCACCGCGGCGGTCGCTTCCGGCTTCCCCCGTCGGTAGGCGCGAAAGGCGTTCAGCAGGACCGGGAAAATCCGCGCTACGGCGGTGCGGCGGCTGCCGGGCAACAAAAGCACCGGCGCTCCTTTTTCCCAAGTCAACGGCAGTTGGTGGTCAGGCGCCAAAAACGGATGCCCCACGAATTCGACTGCCAAATCCGTGTCGGCGTAGCTATCGACTTCAAAGGGAAAAATCACCGCCAACCCGTCCAGCATGTTGGCCATGGTGAACCGGCGCTTCCCTTTCCATGCCCAAATTTGCGGACTGATGTAATACAGCAACCGCACCGGACCCCCCGCCCGCGCGGCCAACCCCCGGTCATAGAGGGTTTGGGCCATCCTGAGGTTGAATCCGGGGTAATCGACAAAACAAACCGCGCGGGGCCGGTGACGCTCAATCCACCCCACGCACTCCCCGAACAGCTCCTTGATCAGTGAAAAATGCCTAACCACCTCCACCAAGCCCACCACCGCGGCCTCGGTGAGATCCCGCACCAGCACCGCGCCGGCTTCTTCCGCGGCGGTGCCGGCAAAGGCGGCGATTTTCATATCCGGGCGGCGGCGCTTCAAAGCGCGAATCGCCGCGGCCGCATGTTCGTCCCCCGAGTGCTCCCCGGCGATGATCAGGAGGTCGGGCCGCTCCCCGTTGAAAGGTGGAATGGCTGAAGCCCGCGCGGTCATGGTATCATTCTCCGGTAATTCCTCACAGGCTTTCCCGAATCTGCCCGGTGATGGTCAGCGCCAGTTCCAATGCCGATTTCCCCAAGTCCGCTCCCACTTTGGGATCGGTGGCGAGGCGAACGCTCTCCAGAAAAGAGGCCAGCTCCACCTTCAGCGGCTCGCCCCGCTCTAGCGGAATATCCTCCTTGCTCAATTGCAAACCCTCCCGGCGCACCAAGTGCCCCGCCTGGTTCATGAAATCAAGCGAAAGGTAGGCGTTGCTTTGAAACAGCCGGATCTCCCGCAACTTTTTCAAACTGACCCGGCTGGCATTGATGTTGGCCACGCAGCCACTCTCGAAAACGATGCGGGCGTTGGCGATGTCCTCGGTGCGGGAGAGCACGTTCACCCCGACACTGTCCACGCGCCGGACCGGCGATTTAACGAGTTGGAGAATGATGCCGATATCGTGTATCATCAAATCCAAGACAACCCCAACCTCGGTGCCCCTCGGCTGAAAAGGCGCCAACCGGTCGGCCATGATGTAACGGGGGGAATCCACCGCTTCCTCCAGAAATCCCATCACCGGGTTGAAATGCTCCACATGGCCGACCTGCACGGTGAGATTCTGTTTGCGGGCAGCGGCCAAAATCGACTCGGCCTCCTCCACCGTGGTGCAGATGGGCTTTTCAATCAAAAGGTGGCAGCCCATCTCCAGCAGCGGAATCGCCACCTCGTGATGCCGGTCGGTGGGGACCACCACGCTGACGGCATCGCACGATTTCCCCAGCTCCCTGATCGAGGAGAACACCGGACAACCCAGTTTCCCGGCAACCTCCGCCGCCTTGGCCGGATCGACATCGTAAATTCCGGCCAGCCCGCAATCCGCCAGCTCGTGATAAATCCGCGCGTGGTGCTGCCCCAGGTAGCCCACCCCGGCCACGCCCACTCGAAGTTTGCTTGAATCCGCCATCCCCCGTAGGCAAACGCAGACCCGCCTCCACGCCAATCCCAAAAAGCAGCGAACCATCATCCGCATTCGCCGATATAACCGTCAATGCAACGCTCGTGGTCCCCTCGGTTGCGGATCCCGCCGAAAAGCCATGGGATTTTTCCCATCAATTTGTGTATGTCGGATCCGGCCCCACGGCAAAGGGAATGCTCTTTGTGGAGCCGGTCGGCCAACTTCTTTTTCATCAACTGGAGCTGCTCACCTTTCCGCCGTAAGGCCGGCGCATTCGGCGAGGTATTCGACCAAGTGGACCGCGCGGCAGCGGTCCTCCAGACCGGCCCGCCGGATGCCCAAACGCATTTGCAGGTGGCAGCCCGGATTGGAGGTGACCACGGTGACGGCGGCGGTTTGGCGGACGGAGGCCATTTTGGCGTCGAGTATGGCCATCGACTCCTCGAAATGCAGCAGGTTGAAAATCCCCCCGGACGCGCAACAGTCGGACGCCCCGGAGAGCGCGCGGAACCGGTCGCCCGCCGTCTCCCGCAAAAGTTTTACCGGGGCTTCGGCGGCTTTTTGCACGTTGCGCAGGTGACACGATTCCTGTAGGGTGACCAGCCCTTCGGGGCGCTTCACCAAGGGCGGCAAACCGGTTTCCACCAGCACTTGGCTGATGTCCCGGGAACGGGCCGCAAAGGCGGCCGCCCGCTCCGGCCACCCGCCCCCGGCATCGGCCAAAACATGCCCGCACTCGCGCAGCATGGCGCCGCAACCGCCGGCGTTGTTCACGATCCACTCCGCCCCGGTCTCCTCAAAAGCGTCCAAATTGCGTTTAACCAATTCCGCCGCCGCTTCCGGCAAGCCCTGGTGGACGTGCAGGGCGCCGCAACAGGTTTGCCCCGCCGGAATGACGACCTCGCATCCGGCTTTCCGGAGCAGCTCCACGGTCAGCCAATTGATCCGGGGCATGACCGCATCCATCACGCAGCCTTGGAAAAAAGCGACCGTCCGCTTTTTCTCCCCCTCGGCCGGCAGGCGGGTTCCCGGCGGCAGCCGGAAACGCCCCTCCACCGACGGCACGATTCGCCCCAAGGCGGTCAAGGCGGGGGCGGCTTCCCGCGCGGGAGGGAAAGCGAAAACCAACCGGTCGAGGCGCAGCCGTTGGGCGGCCTCCACCAATCTCCCGGCGGCCCGCAGTCGGCCGGGATGCGGAAAGAGGTGCTTCAGAGCCAAGGTTTGCAACCGACCGGCCGACCGGCCCCGCGCGGCCGTTTCCCGGACGGTGGCGGCCCTCCCGGCTTCGAGGATCTGCCCGTAGGGCACCCCCACCGGGCAAGCGGTCTCGCAGGCGCGGCAGCCAAGGCAAAGATCCAGGGACGGCGCCATGTCGTCGAGCAAGTCGATTTTCCCATCGGCCGCCGCCTTCACCAGGTTGATGCGGCCGCGCGGGGAATGCGTTTCTTTGCCCATCGAGTGATAGGTCGGACAAACCGGCAGGCAGTAGCCGCACTGGATGCAGCGGTTGGCCGCTTCCCGGGCTTCGGCGCGGAGGCGATGGACGGCCGTTGATGCGGTGGAAGGCGCGGGCAAGGTCATGATTCGGTCAGCACCAGCCGGGTTTGTCCGGGTTCGGGAAAAATTTTACCGGGGTTGAGGATGTTGTTCGGGTCCCATGCCTGCTTGATCAACCGCATCATCCGCAAGCCCTCCGGACCGAGTTCGCGCTCCATGAACGGGGCTTTCATCAAACCGATGCCGTGTTCTCCCGACAAAGTTCCGCCGAGGGCGATGGCCGCGTCGAAGATTTCCTCCACCGCCGCCTCGACTCGTTTCATCTCTTCGCGGTTGCGCTGGTCGGTGATGATGTTCGGGTGCAGGTTGCCGTCGCCCGCGTGGCCGAAAACGACGAGGTTGAGACGGTGTTTTTCTCGGATGCGGACGAGCGCTTCCATCATGTCGGGAATGCGGCCGCGGGGCACGGTGGCGTCTTCGGAAATTTTGGTCGGCCCCATGCGGGTGATGGCCGGGGAAATCATTTTGCGCGCCCGCCAAATCGCGTCGCGCTCGGCGGCGTCGGCGGCCACGGTAACCCGTTGCGCCCCGCGCTCCCGGCAAATCTCCGCGCAGCGGGCGATCTCCTCCTTCACCGCCGCCGGATGCCCGTCCACTTCCACAATGACCACCGCCTCCGCGTCCAAGGGGAGCCCGCAGCTCTGGTAAGCCTCGACCGCGCGGACGCAGGCGTTGTCCATCATCTCCATTGCCGCCGGAAGGATGCCGGAAGTCAGCATCGCGGTGATGGCGTGGCCGGAATCAATCAGTTTGGGAAAAGCCGCCAGCAAAGTTTCACGGGCGGGCGGCTTGGGGATGAGGCGAAGGGTGGCTTCGGTAACCACCGCCAGGGTTCCCTCCGAGCCGACGATCAAACGGGTCAGGTCGTAGCCGGTGACGTTTTTCACCGTTTTGCCGCCGGTGCGGAAAATCTCCCCCGTCGGCGCCACCGCGCGCAGGCCGATGACGTATTCCTTGGTGGTCCCGTATTTCAAGCCGCGCGGACCGCTGGAGTTTTCCAATAAATTGCCACCGATGGTCGAGACCAGGGAACTGCTTGGATCGGGCGGATAAAACAACCCGGCCTCCTCCGCCGCGCGGTGAATGTCGCCGGTGATAATGCCCGGCGAAACCACCGCCAGGAGGTTTTCCCGGTCGATTTCCAGTTTTTGCCGCAGCCTGGACATGTCGAGCACCAGCCCGCCCTTGACCGGCAGCGGACCACCGCTCAGCGAGGTGGCGGCGCCGCGGGGACAAATGGGGATGCCGTGTTCATTCGCCAACCGGAGCAACCGGCTGATCTCCTCCTCCGTCTCCGGTTGCACGACGCCCTCGGGAAGGTATTCGCCGAAAGAGGCGTCAAAGCTGTAGCTGTGCCGGTCGGCCTTTCCGAAAAGCAAACGCTCTTTGGGAAAGATTTCCTCCAGCCGCCGCACGGTTTCCGCATCCATGATCCCCGATTCCCGCACGGATCACCGCCCAATGGCGAGAATGGATTTGCGGAGGCGTGTGGCATCCGGCCTTGACGGATGAAACGATCATCAGCCAAAGGCCGATGCTACCATGGAAGTCCTTCTGCCTTATCACTTTTAACTTTTAACTTTCTTCTTCGGTGGTGAACGTCTGGCGGTGGGAACGCGGCAGGGAACGGCCTTGGGTGTCCCGGATGCCGGCCTCGACCTCCACCACGTAAGTGGTTCCCAAGGCCAGCGGTTGATCCGGGGTGAAGGCGAATCGGGTGTTGTCCAGGGAAGCGGTCCACGTTCCCCCGACCGGCTCGCCGGTCTCCTCCACCAACACGCGAAGGCTGTCGGCCCGCGGGGATTCGAGGTCCACCGGCCGGGCAAATCGAACGGTGACGGGTTGCCGGACCGGCAGGCCGCGGAGGTTGTCGGGAAGGCCGTCGCCCTCCACCCCGAATACGGGACTGCTGCCGTCGGTGGGAACGCCGGCGGCACCGTCCGGCGGGATCACCCCCAGCACGGCCAAGCTGTCATCATCATGCGGATACAAATGCTGATCGAAATAGCGGCGCACCAAATCAGTGCGGTCCAACCCGGTGGCATGGTCGGGCCCGATTGGATAGGAGTGCCCGAGTTCGGCCATCCAGATGGCCAGGTGATTGAGATCCAGTTCCTCGGCCTTGGCCACCTGCGCGGGCGTGACGTTCCAGTAGTTGAATTCGTCGTGACGCCCAACGGCCACAATCAACGGAACGACATCGGAAGTCGTGTATTGGGTCCAGCGCACGCCGAGGCCCATCGACACATAGGCGGCCTCCAGGCGGCTGGATTGGTCCGGCCACGGCTGGGGTTCCGGCGAACCCGGCGGAAACCCGTCAAAGGAGGAATGTTCGGACTGCTCCGCATGGTTCGGGTCGGCCAACCGCATCACGGTGTAGGAGGATTTGGAATGCCCGAGGGCACCGACGCGCCCGTTGAGGTTGTAACGGTCGCCATGGGCGCGCAGGTAACGGATGGCGGCCGACCCGGCGGCCACCCCGTTCCACGTTTGCAGGCTGTAGGCGTTAAAATAGCCGTAGTAACGCGCCCGACCGAGCGGATTGTAAACATGGTCCACGTAGGCCAGCGCGTATCCGGAAGTCACCCACGTGATCGGAAACACGGAGCGGTGTTCGCGAAACCCGCGCGCCATGCGGCACTGGGTGGCGTAATGGGCGATCAACGGCACCCGGGTTTCCGGGTTCCCCGAGGGATACACGATGTCCAGGTAGAGATTGTAATCGAGCGGTTCCCCGTTCGGGCCGTGGAGTTGATCGGTTGTTTCGATCGGATCCACCCCCGCCCGCTCCGTGATGTGACGGTTGAAGGTTTCCAAAATCCGCTCCAGGGAACCATGGGCTCCGTGGCGCTCAATATTCCAAAACGGGACGTTGCGGGCCAAGCGATGGCCTTCGGGAAGCCAATACAGAAAATTGTCATCCGGGGTGATGACGGCCTGGCTCAACCGCACCACCCGGTCGATGAGCCCCTCTTTGAAGGCGGCCAGCGCCTGCTGCAACGCGGGCGCTCCTTCCGGCAGGCTGCGGCAGTCCAACTCGATCACCACGTTCCCCTCGTCGAGCAAATCGTTCAGGATGTCCTCATCCGAATCGGTGCCGATCCGGGGAATCGGCAAATTGCGGAAATAGACCACGGTGGGCAGCGGCCCGTAGGCGTGGGCCGCCTGGCGAACCGT
>PXDN01000096.1 GCA_003566375.1 Opitutia bacterium | reverse complement strand
TGGTGAGCTGGCGCAAGGTCTCGGTGAGCCACGAACCGGCTTCGGCGAACGCCCAGGTTCGTTCCTCGTCCGATTCGCCCTCCTCTTTCAGATCCGCCGAGGCCCCGGCCAGCAGGCGCATTCCCTCGACAAAGGAAACGCCCCCTTCGGCTTCGAGCGTTTTCCAATGATCGAGCGCCTCCCGCAGCTTTTCGCGGTCAACCTCGATCCATTGTCCGCGAAACAGCACCAGGCCATTCCCGCCTTGCAGGAGGGCTTCGACCTCATCGCGGGTCAGCGTCTGTCCATCGACCACCACCTCGAGCTTGAAATCGAGCAACGCGTCGAGGCCGACCTTTCCCTTTTTCTTATCGCCGATGGTGGCGGTGACGCCGGGACGGCGACCGCGCTTCCGCCACCAATTGGGGAGGCGGACCATCAGGCCGGCGTCCTCGTAGGCCGGGACGCTTTGCAGAAAGGCGTGGGCCTCGGCCGGGGTCCAAGCGAGCGGGTGATAGACGTCGCCGCTCTCCACCAGCCCCGCCATGAACGGGCAGGACTGGGAAGCGCGGTGGAGGGGTTCGAGGAGTTTCAGCAAAACCGCTTTGTCGCCGGCGCCGCTGTATTCCTGGAGAGCTTTGCCGAGCGGCACATTGCGCAAGCGCCCGCCCGCGCCCAGCCCGGACGCGTAGGAGGCCATGAAGGCGAACGGGCAATCGTCATCGCTCCTGTTCTCCGCGAGGTGAACCGTGACCCGGCCGACCCGCGACCAGGCGGGCGCGATCTCTTCGAGCAGGGCCGCGATGCTGCCCAAGCGCGAAACCTGTTGGCGCGTCCAATCGGTGAGCGTTTCCCAAAGTCCGGTGAAAACCTCCGGCGCGAGGTATTCCGCGCCCGGCATCGGTGGTGCGTTCAGCAGCCATTCGGCAATCTGCGCCGCGTTTGGCGGCGGCGGGTCGAGGTCGGCGCCGGTCCCCTCCGGCAGATGACACAACGCGCGCAGATAAGAGAAGCCGATCTCCCGCCAGTAACGCGCCGCCGCGTCCTCCGGCAAAACTTCGCGATTCTTGTCTCCGGCCAGACGCAGCAAACCGCCGGCGGGCCCGTCGGCAAAAAGTTCCGCCACCGGCCCGTCGGTTTCGAGGCAAGCCAGCCGCCCGCCCGGGCTCACCCCCAGAGCCGGGACCTCGGCATCCAATTTCACTTCGCGCGTTGTCGGCACCCCTCCGATCCATCAAGGTTTCGCGCCGGGACGCAAAATGAAAATCAGCAGGTGCGCCCGCCGCCCCCTCGGAAAATTCAAGCCCGGCCCGGCAGCCGCGGCGGGAGGAGTCACCGCAGGGGATTGCGCCACCGTAACCCCTGGAGCCGGGTAAAATCGGGGCGGCGCCCTGATGGCAAAGCACCAACGCATGTGAGGAGGTTTCCGGCCCCCCCCGGCCCCTTCGGCTTGCCAGAACGCCTGTCCCGTTTCATCAATGAGTTTGGTTTTTCCATTGAACGGCAAAGGCGACAACGATGAGCGCGAGTTGGAACGAATCAACCGCGAGCTTGCCCGGCAGACGGCGGCCATGAACCAACGCCCCGACCCGGAGATGGGCGGCCTCTCGCCGGAACAGGTTCACCGGCTCATTCATTCGCCATGGGGCGAGACCGGCGGCGCGATTCAGTTCAATGAAACGATCCCGCTCTCCGGTTTGACGGGCTCGCCGTATTTTCGCGAAATGCGGGAACTCTTGCTGGCGGCGGTGAGGCACGATGGCATCAAAGCCACCGCCAAACAGAATCTGCCCCGCTCGTTTGTGACCGAACGGATGGAGGCGCCGGGCGATGAGGAGACGAAGGCACTCATTCGCAAGCACAACAAGGTCATCAATGAGCACGATTATTTCCTGGTCCATGTTGCCCGCGTGGTTTGCCAGGTGGCGGGGCTGTTGCGCCTTCAGAAAGGGCGCTTTGTCGTGCCGCAAAAATATCGGGACCTCCTCGGCGAAGAGCGGGCGGGCTCGTTGTACGGCACCCTGCTTCGGGCTTTCTTCACCCGTTTCAACCTGAGTTACCTGGTGCATTATGGGAAAGAGACCCCGTCCATCCAAAGGTGCGCGGCTTACACCATCCTCCGCCTCGGCACCGTGGCGAGGGAGTGGCGGACGATAGAGGAAATCTACCCGGAGGTTTTCCTCCCCGCCGTGCGCGGGGAGATTGAGCAAACCCAGGACGATTGGACCTATGGAACCCCCGCCAGCGAGACCGCCTACCGGCTCCTCCACCCCTTGATCAACTGGGGACTCTTGGAGGGCCGCGAGGAAAAAGAAGGTCCGATCAAATCACTCAAGAGCGTCCGGATATCCCCCCTCCACAACGCCTTTTTCAGCTTCAACGTTTAGCCACCCTTTGGTAACCGCCTTATTGATCATGTTCACATGGATTCCCATTTACCCTGAAAAATTCATCGAAAAAAGAGTGACGCCGCTTTAATCTCCTGCTATGAAGCAGGTTACAATGAAAAAAGAAGACGTCACTCTCGAAAAAGAATTTGGTCAGGCTGAGCTGGAGTTTCAAGCGATAAATGGCAAGCGCTTGTCGGTGTCCTTCGACGAGCCCGAGATCACCTCGGATGCGGGACTGCTTGCGGTCTCGCAGTTCGAGAAGGAGATGGGATTGATCAAAAGGCTGGCCGGGTGTGTGTGCGCGACCGGCGGCTGAACCCGGAGCATGGCATGGAGGCTCTGATCGGCCAGAGGGTTCACCAGATCCTCAGCGGCAACCCCGATGGAAACGACTTGGACCGGCTTCGCAACGATGTGGGACTGCAAAGCGCGGTGGGGCGCGAACGCGCGTTGGCGAGCCAGCCGACGATGTCGCGCCTGGATAACAGCGTCGGCCGCAAAGACCTGATTCGGATGGCTTATGCCTTGGGGGACATGTTTCTGGAGAGTTTTGAAAAAGCTCCGCAGATGATCGTCATCGACATGGATCCGACGGCCCATCTTGTTTACGGTCAACAACAGCTGGGGCTTTTCAACACCCACGTCGGCGACACGTGCCTGATGCCTTTTCATGTGTATGACGGGCTGACCGGACGGCTGATCACCACGGTGATCCGGGAGGGCAAGACGCCCAACGCGGGCGAGATCATCGCGTTGCTCAAGCGCATCGTGAAGCAAATACGCAGCAGATTCCCGGATACGGTTCTGGTGTTTCGCGCCGACAGCCATCACACGAAGCCGGCGGTCATGGACTGGATGCGCGCCAACAACGTGCAATGGGTGACGGGGCTGGGGCCGAACAAGCGATTGAACAAGGATTTTGCCAACGTGATCGAGCGGGCCCGCCAAACCTGCGAGGATAACCGCCTCGACGGACTCGATTCCCGCGAGGTCCGCCTGTTCGCCAGCGGCTGCTGCGCGGCCGGAACCTGGAGCCGGCCCGAGCGGGTGATTTGCCGCGTGACCGCCGGACCGATGGGGGTCGATGTGCGCTATATTGTCACCAGCTTCGAGACGGCCAAACCGAAGTTTCTTTACGACGGGGTTTACTGCGACCGGGGCAACGCCGAGCTCTTTATCAAGGACCACAAGCTCGGACTGGAAAGCGACCGCAGTCCCTGCGACGACCCCAGGGCCAACCAGTTCCGGCTGTTTTTGCATTCCGCCGCCTACGTGATCCTCCACCGTTTTCGCGAGAAGATCCTCGCCGGCACCAAGTTGGCCAAATCGACTTTCCAACAGATCCGCATCAAGTTGCTGAAAGTGGCCGGGCGGGTGAAGCGGATGAAAACCCGGATACGGTTTCACCTGCCATTGTCCTTTGAATTCAAAGAAATTTTCGTTCGGGTGGCGAATGCCGCCGCCGCTCAACACAACCCCTCGCCTTGACCCGGCCGGGCGGTCTCCCCCGCCCGAAATCCGGGGAGGTAAGGTGATCTGTGTACGGATATCGCGGATACAACCCAAATTCGGCCTCCCGGCGTCGGGATGGGCAATGATCCGGCGTTTTTAGTAATCACCTGTTCACGACGCGGGCCTCCGCCAAACCGTTTCGGAATTTCGGTGAATAATTCAGGTTAGGAAATAGACTAGGAAACCACATTTTCCATGATCTTTGCGGTAAAGGAGGATCGAAACGCGTGGGTGAGCACGTCGTGGCGCATCGGTTAGGAGGCGGGGGGAAGTTTGGGGAAATCATCGAGTAAGACTCGATGCTACAAAAAGTGGTCGGGGTGAGAGGATTTGAACCTCCGGCCTCTACGTCCCGAACGTAGCGCTCTACCAGGCTAAGCTACACCCCGTTGTAACCAATGGAACCAACCTTGCCCCCGCCCGCGCAAGAAGCAAGCGGTTTTTTTTGTTACATTTTCAGCTGCGGCGGATTCATGCTGGATTTTTCCCACAGCGGCGTTCAATTTATCCAAATGGAACCGGCGAAGGCGCTTTCGCCACACCATTCTTCGCCACTTATCCAAGTCTTTTCCCATGAATTTGGTTTTTCTCGCTCAACGCATCCGCGAGTTCCGCAAGAAACAAGGACTCACCTTGGAACAATTGGCTGAGCGCAGCGACCTTACTCAGAGCGTGCTCTCCAAAGTGGAAAATTTCCGCGTGACCCCGTCCCTGGCCGCCCTTGCCCGCATCGCCGAGGCTCTCGGAGTCACCCTTTCCGAACTGGTTTCTGGTATCGACGAACAACGGCGCATGGTGGTGGTGCGGCGGGAGGAGCGTCCGCTGGTCGAGCGCGACAAACCGAAGGCACCGATTGTTTACCGCGCCCTGGCCCCCACCCTGCACGCCAAGGTGATGGAGCCGCTGATCATGGAAATCCCCCCGCGTCAGCCTGGGAAAAAAGCCCTCCCCTACGACGGGGAAAAGTTTGTGTTGGTCCTGCGGGGAACGGTGGCCGTGGAAGGCGGCGGCGAACTTCACGAACTGCGCGAGGGCGACAGCGCCTACCTGGACGCCTCCGAAAAATACCGCCTCAGCAACCCCCTCGACGATTCCGCCGAAGTACTCTTCGTCTTTTCCGGAACAACCTGAATGGAAATCCGGGCCGCGGCGCGGGGGAAAGCGGGCGACATGCAGTTGGGAAAAGGGAGCGCCCAACTTCAGTGGGCGAAATGCGGTGTTGTAAGCAAGAGCGTCGGGGCCTCGATTCGCCGCCTGAAGGCTGGCGCTCCCGTGCTTGGCGCTCTCCGTTCACCCTTTGGTTCTCTTTCGGCGGCTTTGTTTTCAATACGCTGGAATACGCGTTTCCCTTTTCGGCCAAAATCGGTTAGCCCGTTTGCATGACACTCAGTGACGCCTCGTATTTTTTTCCGGAAGGTTTTCGCCAGTTTTGGACCCACGAGATCAAAATCGGCGAACTCACGTTCACCGCCCTCTCCCTGCTTTTCGGCTTCGTGTTGCTGACCATCCTGGTCTTGGTCGTGCGGTCGGTGAAATATTTCCTGTCCCGGCGGGCGCTGCCCCGCATCGGCCTGGCCCATGGCGCCGCCACCGCCGTCGGCACGCTGGCTGGCTACCTGATTTTTTTCATCGGCCTGCTCATCATTTTGCCGGTCATGATCCCGGGCTTCAACCTGAACACCCTGTCGGTTGTGCTGGGGGCGCTCTCGTTTGGCATCGGCTTCGGCCTGCGCAACGTGGCCGATAATTTTTTCAGCGGGCTCATCATTCTGATCGAACGGCCGATCAAAGTCGGCGACCGGGTGGAGGTTTCCGGGGTTTACGGCACCGTCCTCGCCATCGGCGCACGCAGCACCATCGTCCACACCAACGACAATGTGGACATCATCGTGCCGAACTCGCAGTTCATCTCCGATCAGGTGACCAACCTGAGCCACGCGGACCGCGACGTCCGCTTCAAAGTTCCGGTGGGGGTTCATTATGAGAGCGACCCGCGGGTGGTGGAGAAAGCCCTGCTGGAGGCGGGCGCCGAGTGTCCCGACGTTTTAAAGAACCCGCCCCCGTCGGTGCGCTTCATGGGATTCGGGGATTCCTCGCTCGATTTCGAAGTGCGGGTCTGGAGCAACACCTTGTGCGAAAAACC
>PXDN01000009.1 GCA_003566375.1 Opitutia bacterium | reverse complement strand
CCGCCGTCGGCGCGCCTTCCTCTCCGTTCGGGAGCAAGCCCTCCGCCGTAACGGTTTCCCCGTCGGCCAAAAAAGCCAGAAACCGGGAGCGCGATTGGTCGGTGAAAGCGGTGAGATTCCAGCGCCACGGGGTGGGCAGAAATTGGAGTCGCCCGAGGGTGAACGCCGAGCCGCGCACATGGTGGCGGAGCCAACCCAGTTCGCGTGGCGCCAGTCCCCGCCATTCGGGGCAGGCCATGCGGCTGCGCTCTTCTTTGATGGGAATATCGCGGCAGGTGGCCCGCGTCACCTCCTCCGGGATGCCAAGTTCGCGGTGGCGGCGGCGGGTGATCGGCACCGAGGCGAGGGCGGCCAGCAGGTAGGGGAGGCGGCAGCGGTCGCCGAATTCGACCGTCAGCTCCGGCCAGGCCACCAGGGAGGTTGGTTCGTCCAAGAGGAATGCTTTCCGGCAGGTGTGGTGGAAGAACACCGTCAATGCACGCGAGGCTGCCAAGGCCTCGCGGATTTCCAGCAGGGGAGCCTCCAGCCCGCTGTCGCCCATGCCGCAGAAGGCGAGGGATTCTCCGATTTCATCGGGAAGCGGGAGAGCGGAGAAGGAGGGCTCGCGGGCGGATTCCACCCACCCGGGTTCGATGGCCGGAAGCGCGTCGGCGCGGCCCCAACGGCTGAGCAGAGTCTCCAGGCAGGGTGTAGGATCCGGCGTGTCACTCATGGATTAATAAACAGCTTCATCCTGTGCTGTGGATCATTCGGCGGCAACGGGAATTCCACGCGGGCGCGTTCAGGCCAGTTCAATGAAGTATTTTTTCTTCGCCAGGCGGAAGGCGGTGACGAAAAACGCCGTCAATGGGATGGCCAGAATCATGCCGAGAATTCCGCCGAGGGCGGTTCCCCAAAAGAAAATGGCCAAAATGATGACCACCGGGTGCAGTCCGGTCCGGTCCCCCATGATCTTCGGTGTGATCATCCAGCTCTCCAAACTTTGCACGACCAGAAAAACCGCCAGCACCAATCCGGCGAGGAACGGCCCGCCGTCCGATTGCACCAGGGCGAGTGGAATGGTCAGGATCAATCCGGTGATGAAACCGAGATACGGAATGACGTTCAGCAAACCGAGGGCGAGACCGAGAACGATGCCGAAACGAAGGCCCACCAGGGAAAAGCCGATGGCCAGGAGGACGCCCACGATCAGGGATATCAGCAATTGTCCCCGGAAAAACGCCACCACGATCTGGATGAATTCGCGGACGAGAAACACCACGTCGCCCCGGGTTTCCTGACGCAGAAACGGCAACAACTCCTCCAGGTTTTCCGTCGGTTCGCGCTGGGATTGGAGAAAGAAAAAAAGATAGACCGGAATGATCGCGATGCCGGCCGCCAGGCTGAAAACCGCCAACACGTGCCCGCCCACCGCCAGAAGGCCCGGCATGGCGGAATACGCCCACTCACCGAAAGTTTTCATGGTCCCCTCCAACTGTTCCCGCAGGTCGATCTCGCCGACTTTGTCCTGCAATACTTCCGCCCACCGGGGGAAATTCTCATAAACGTAATCAAACAAATCCTGGGCAATCGACGGAATGGTGGTGGCGAAATCGACGATTTGCTTAACCAGAATCGGCACGAGAAACGTGGCCAAAGCGGCGGCCACCCCGGCCAGGGCCAGGTAAAGAACCGCCACCGCGGCCGCCGGGGGGAGGCGCAGGCGGGTCTGCAAAAAGGCGACCACCGGCCGCAGGATCATGGCCAGGACGCCCGCCACCGCCAACGGACCCAACAAATTGGAAAACGCCGAAACCACCCCGCCCATCACCCGCACGATGAAAACCACCATGGCGATCAGCAGAATCAGGCAGCCCAGGGTGATGGTGAAAGAGAGCAGGCGGCGCTGCGCGTGGTTGAGTATCGGTTGTGGTGTGTCGTCCTCCATGACGGTGAACCCGGTGTTACCGGGGGAATGCGTTGGTGGCGTTATTGATAGCGGACGGGGGGTGCCAGGCAATGAAAACCTTTTCCGTGCCCGTTTTGAGTGGGCTTATGTACCTCCCGTTATTGTAAGCGGTTTCGGCAAACGGGAGACAAATTTGGATGTGCCTTCGAGGGGGTTTTGCACTATGCCAAAACCGCGCGATTTCTGTTGGAAGCCCGCCAGGCGAGGTAAATACCGGCAAGCACGATCAAGGCCCCAAGACCCTGTATCCACCCAATGGTTTCCCGCAGCAGCAACCAGGCGAAACCGGCCGCCGCGATCGGTTGCAGCAACAGGCCGACCGAGGCGAAGGACGCGGGCAGGTGGGCGAGGGAAAAGGCGATCAGGACTTGGCCGAACAGGTGTGCGACCAGGGCCAGGGCAATCAACATGCCCCAGCCTTGCGGCGAAACCGCGAGCAGCCGGTCTTCCGTTATCCATGCGAAGGCCAGCAGCGCCAGGCAGGTGATTAACCCGCTTCGGAACATGGTGTCGGAAGTGCTGAAACGGGCGCGGGCTTGTTTGATGGCCAGCAGGTAGCCGGCATAGAAGACGGCGCTGGCCAGGGCGAGACCGTCGCCCAGCACTTGTTGCGGAGAGACTTCGAGGCTTGCTCCGATCAGCACGGCGGCTCCGGCCATGGCGATGACCATCCCCGCCACAAACCGCCAGCCGATGGTTTCCCGAAATAACAACCCCGCCGCCAGCGCCACGAAAACCGGGGAGAAATTGGTCAACAAAGTGGCGTTGGCCACCGTGGTGAGGTGGATCGACGTATGCCACAACGCCAAGTCGGCCGCAAAGCAGATGCCGGCGATGGAAATCCATGCCCACCCGCCGCCCGTTGTCCGGCGCGGGCCGGACTTTCTTTTCCGGGAGCGTGAGGATGCCCGGTTTTCCAGCCAAAACCAACCCCACAAGACCGGTAGGGCGAACAACAGACGGTAAAACGCGGTGGCGACCGGCCCGACCTCGCTCAACCGCACCAGAATCGGGCCAAAACCGATCCCCACGGCACCGATAAACAAAATGGGCAGGGCGTGTCTTTTCATCAAAACCCTCAGCTTCCCGAACCCATCGTCGAAGCTCAACCCCGTTTCTGTGAAAATCTCAACCGGGTGTAGTACCCAGCGCAAAAGATAGGGGTTATTCCCGCAAGGACGCCAAATGTTTGGCTGCGGCTACCAGTCGAACGGTATCCCCATGGGGGAGGGCCGGAGGAGGAGTTTCCGCTCCGGAGGCCGGATCCAAAGCCGCTTCCACCATGGTGGAAACCCCTTCGCTCAGCGCCTGTGGCGCATACCCTCCTTCCAAAACCATCACCGAAGGACAATCAATGGACTCTAGAACGTGGAAGAGCTCACGGTACAGGAATCCGAAACCGGCCGTGGTTACTGACATGTCAGCCAAAGGATCCAGCAGATGAGCGTCGAATCCCGCCGAAACCAGAACCATTTGGGGACGAATCTTGGTGATCAGCGGAAGAAACAATTCCCGGTTGGAGTAAAGGTAATCAGGATCGCCCATTCCACCCGGCAAAGGAAGATTGATGGTGTGGCCCCGCCCCATACCCTCTCCGGTTTCCTCAAGCGCGCCGGTGCCAGGATACCATGGCGACTGGTGAATGGAACAATAGGTGACTTGGGAGGATGAATAAAAGATTTCCTGAGTCCCGTTGCCGTGATGGACGTCGATATCCAGAATCACGACCTTCTGCAAACCATGTGCGTTCAATGCCCGGGCGGCGGCCACGGCGATGTTGTTGAACAGGCAAAACCCCATTGACCGATCACGGCAAGCGTGATGACCGGGTGGGCGGGCAAGGCTTACCGCGTGACGGAACTTTCCGGACAAAACCGCATCAACCCCGCGCACGGCCGCTCCGGCAGCACACAGGGCGGCGGGCAAAGTGCCGGGGGAAACAACCGTATCAGGGTCCAATCTGGCGCTCTGTCCATCCAACGCCAGAAGATGGTCAACGTATTCGACCCCGTGAATTCGAAGCAACTGCTCCCGGGAAACGGGTTCCGGACGTTCCCAGGTCAAACGGGCGGTTAGATTCCCTGCCCGCAAACCCGCCTCCACCGCATCCATGCGGTCGGCGCATTCCGGATGGTTGGGTCCGGTGTCGTGTTCTCGGAAACACGGATGGCTCAAGGCAAGCACGGCATTCATGGTTGGACGGAATCAAGACCGGGGATATCCAGATGCTCTTTCATCAGGGGAACCAGCATGGAAAGCCGTTCCTGATCATCCAAGGTTAGCCGTGGTTCCAATTTATGGATACGCGAGGCCAAAGACAATAAATCATCGTGAACCACAAGAATTGGAATTCTCATTTCTTCCGCCCGGGCCAGAATGGAGGCATGGGGCAAAGGTTCTCCTGACAGGATAATGGCCGCGGTATCTTTATCCAAGGATGCGACAATCAAATCCTCATGGTCGGCGGTGGTGATAACCAAACGGTTCTGACCGTGGAAGGTCGGCGCCTTGCGGGCAGCGGCGGGGGATACGGCTCCGAGGAAAATCCGCCCGACCCTTCGATCCGGTAACCCTCCTCCCGTTATGACTTGGGCGGGTATTTGATCCGCGATGGCCGAAACGGTGAGTTCACCCAATTCCTTGTGGAAAGGAATGACCCCGGCCAAAGGTAAACCACTTTGGCGAATGGCGGGCAGTGCGGTCATTTCAAATTCTTCCGCATCTTTGGATTTGTTGACGATGATCCCTCCAAAAACCCCCGTGAAATGTTTCAGCAAAGAGGCGAGAAAAACAGCCTGGTCACCCAGTTCGTTGTTTTCACCGGCTAGAATTACATAGAGTTTGGCTTTTAAGGTGGAGGCGAGGGAAAAGGGGTCGAGGTCGATGGAGGCTCCGGAAAATAAATGGCCGCCGGCTTCAATGAAAATAAGATCGCGCCGCATTTGTTCCATTCCGAGGGCCATGCTTTCCAACTTTTCGGACAAACCTTCCTGGTCATGCATAAAACGGATCTTGCCGTGATTAAATCCGACGCTGATGGCGGACGGATCATCACCCAGATTCAGTTGGCGGGCTGCGACCAAGACATCACCGTCCCAAAGGCGTTTTTTACGGTAATACGGCCTGTCACCGAAGGGTTTCAGGTAACCGGACCGGTTGCTCCTGGCTTGAGCCAGCCCCAAGGCAACACTGGTTTTTCCGACTCCCGGTTGAAAAGATGAGAAAAGAATGCGGTTCATCACTGGTGGCCTTTCATGCGAGTGTTATCATTCTGAATTTGTGGCTTGGGAGGGCAAGGCGATGCTTGGCCATCCTTTACCGGGTCATTCGGGCATGCCTCCCGACTTCTTTCGTTCAAGGGTTCTTGATCGCCGGGATTGTCCAGGAGAATGCGAATATCCAAGGCGAGAGAACCGTCCCCTTCTTCGTAAACCCTCAGGGGATTGACTTCAATATCGGTGATGGCCGGGCAGGCTGTTATAATATCCGCCAGTTTCATGGCGGTCGCGGCAATGGAGGGAATGTCTTTGGCCTCCTCTCCCCGCGCCCCAATCAAGATCGGGAACGTCCGCAGCCGCCGGATCATTTCGAAGACGTAATTCGAGTCAACCGGGGCGGCGGCGAACGTCACATCTTTAAAAACTTCAACCTAGATGCCGCCAAGACCGATCATGATCGTCGGTCCGAAAACCGGGTCCCGCCTTGCCGCCACGATCATTTCCAAACCCGAAGGAGCCATTTTCACCACCTCAATGCCGCGAATGACCGCCTCCGGTTGATGCGTTGTCACATTTCGCATGATTGCTTCATGGGCATCCATCACTTCATTTCTGTTTTCCAAGGTGAGGACGACTCCGCCGGCATCGCTTTTATGGATCACATCTTTGGAAATCACCTTTAATGCGACGGGGTACCCCATCCCTTCAGCCAAGTGTACGGCTTCTCCAATGGAGGTGGAGATTCCTGCCGGGGGACAGCGTATGCCGGCTGTCCGCAAAACTTCCGCGTTTTCATCCGCAAGAAGAAAAAAGCGTTCTTTTTTCAAAGCCTTTTCGCAAATCCGGTTGATAACCTCAAGTCCAACCACGGGTTCAGGAGTCCCGGGGAGCGGTCGTTTCCGCTCGTTAAAATGGCGATCCAAAGCGGACAAGCAGAAAACAGCGCTGTAAACATCACTGAAAACAGGAATCCGCGCTTTTCGTAATTCCTCAATGGTGCGTTCCGTGCTTTCGCCTCCGAGAGCGGAAAAGGCCACCGGCTTGCCGGCTTGATAATAAAGACTGGAATGTTTTTTAAGAATACCCGCCAAGGCTTTGGAGTCAAAAACCGCGGTTTCGCAATAGAGGGCGAGCACGCCTCCCACGCCGGGTATTTTCAAGGCGGTTTCCAAAGCGACATCGTAATCGCGGGGAGTGGCTCCTCCCGTAATGTCAATCGGGTTTCGGGTGGAACCAAAATCCGGAGTAACACCCGCGAAAGCCTCTCCCAATACGGCGGTGTCATCAAATAGGGGCAACCCGTGTTTTTCGCAGGCGTCCGCACTGAGGACCCCGATCCCTCCTCCATTGGTGATGATGAGCAACGGTCCCCCGGGAGCAATGGGGACGGATGCGAACGTCCGGCACAAATCAAAGGCTTCTCCAATGCTTTCGGCCCGAATGACTCCGCATTGCCGCATAATGGCATCAAAAACCTCATCGGCACCCGCGAGGGAACCGGTGTGGGAGGCGGCGGCCATGGCACCCCGGCGGGAACGGCCGGATTTGATGGCAATCACCGGCTTGCTCCGGGCAACCCGGCTCAAGGTTTTGACCAAGGTTGGTCCATCCCGGATGCCCTCCATGTAAAGTAGGATCACTTCAGTGTTTGGGTCCTCCACCAAATACTCAAGCAATTCAACTTCGTTCAAATCAGCTTTGTTGCCAACCGACACAATGGCGGAAAGCCCGATGTTTTCCATCATGGTCTTGCCAATCATGGCCAACCCCAAGGCTCCGCTTTGGGAAACAATCGCGACGCTTCCCCTCCGGATTTTGGACGGGCCGAAGGTGGCGTTCAGGGAAGCGGCGGCGGAGTAAACCCCGAAAATATTCGGCCCGAGGACGCGCATCCCATGTTTCCGTGCATGGAGGGTGATGGCGGCCTCCTCCGTTCGGTTCCCAACCTCGGAAAACCCGGAAGTTATAATCAACGCGTGCCGAACTCCTTTGCCACAGCAATCCTTCACCGCCCCCAAAACACCGGGAGCCGGAACGGCGATCACGGCCACGTCAACAGGTCCGTCAATATCCTCCATTTTCCGGGAAAAAGGTATCCCGGCCAAAGTTCCCCCTTTGGGATTAACCGGATAGACACGACCCATGAATCCTCCCGACACGATGTTATGGACAATCCGACTTCCGATTTTGGCCGGATCGGAACTGGCCCCGATCACGGCGACGGATCGTGGGTTGAACAGAGTGGAAATGTCGAGATGGGAACTCATGGGTGTTATTTTCGAAAGATCAATTTCAGTTCAAAAACCTCTTTCTCGGCATGCCTTTCGACGTCGAAATCCATTTTCTCAAAAAGATGCAGCATCGACCGGTTTTCAGTCAGAACTTCAGCTGTGAAACCATGGAGTCCACGGCGCTTTGCCAACTCGGTCAGGTATAGCAATAATTCCGTTCCAATTCCACTGTCATGCCAATCGTCACGAACGACGAATGCCACCTCCGCCATGTAGTTGGTGGCATCAATTCCGTATTGGCCGATGCCGAGGATTTTTTCCTGGCCCTCCCTGCCCGTGGTGGCCAACACCACCATTTCCCGGCTGTAATCAATAATTGCAAACTCCTGCAAACGCTCGTGCGGCATGTCGGTTCGAACCGATAGAAAACGGCGGAAGAGGCTCAGGTCGGAAAGGGAATAAAAAAAATCTTTCAACAAGGGTTCATCGTTGATCTTCACGGGACGTAGGAGGATTTCCATCCCGCTTTGCCTTAAGCTCCGGATTCGCTCCAATTCCTCCGGGTATTCACCTTTTTTTCCGGGGATGAAGGCTTGGTCTTCATAAATCAGGTGATGCTTTTTCGCTTCCTCAATTAACCAGGGCCGGAACTTTGGATGGGCGATGGCAATCAAAGCCATTGCTCTCTCCCTCACGTTGCGGCCATGAAGGTAGGCAATGCCGAATTCCGTCACCACATAATGCAAATCACCCCGGTGCAAAGTGACTCCGGTTCCGGCTGGAAGAACGGGGACAATCCGGGATATGGTTTCCTTTTCTCCGGCGGTCGAGGGAAGGGCGAGAATCGACTTGCCTCCGGGGGCCAGAATTGCGCCGCGCATGAAGTCCGCCTGCCCCCCAACACCGCTGTAAAACTCAGAATGGATCGATTCGGCGGTTGATTGGCCCGTTAGGTCGATTTCCAAAGCCGTGTTGATCGCCGTCATGTTCTCAATGCGGGCTATTAAAAGAGGATTGTTCGTGTAATCAATGGGGCGAAACTCGATGGAGGGATTGTCATGTATGAACTGGTAGGTATGGCGGCTGCCCATGCAAAACGAGGTCACCGTCTTCCCGGGGTTTAGTGATTTACGGGAATTATCCACCACCCCCTTTTTCATCAGGTCAACCACACCGTCGGTTAGCAGCTCGGTGTGAACCCCGAGATGCTTTTTACCGTCCAACCTGTCCAGCACGGCATTGGGAATACTGCCATAACCGACTTGGATGGTGTCTCCATCCTGTATCAGGCGCGCTATATATTGACCGATCCGTGAGGTGATGTCGGTCGGCTCGGCTGGCGAAACCTCCAGCAGGGGTTCATCATGTGGAACAGCGAAATGAATCTTATCAAGATGAATAAAGCTTTCTCCATGGACTCGTGGCATGTGGCGATTGATCTGAGCGATGACCAGCATGGCCGCATTGACCGCTGATTTGACAATGTCCACACTGATTCCAAGGCTTACGTAACCATGCTTATCAGGGGGGGAAACCTGAATTAAGGCCACATCAACGGGGATTATTCCTTCACGAAAAAGACGCGGCACTTTGGAAAGAAAAATCGGGGTGTAATCGGCAGCGCCGGTGTTTACGGCTTCCCTGGTTACTGAGCTGACAAAAAAGGAGTTGTGGCGGAAAGTATTCTTAAACTTTTCCTGGGTGTAAGGAGCCACCCCCATTGTCCAAACATGGAAAATTTCCGCATCCACAAAGGCCTTTGGGTGGGATTCCGCAAACTTGATCAACTCCTTGACCAAGTGTTGCGGCTCGGCGCACCCGGTGCTGACAAAAAGATGATCCCCTCGGTGAATATGCTCAAACGCCCGCGCTGCGGGAAGGAGTTTGTCCTTCAAGTTTTTTCCGGTGAGGTCGAGGGAAGGGAGGGCATCATCCGGCATGGTCATCCCCTTTTCTCCATGTCATGAGACGCGGATCGGATTTCCGCTCCCGGCCGCGTTCTTTGAAAGACTGGAAAGTTGAACCCGCAAATCATCGCAAGGCAAGGTTAGGAGGATACGACAATGTTAGCTCCGCAAGGATTTTTGTTATCAGAGCGAATTTTGCCGAAGAGGGGAAGGGAGGGAGAGCGGCACCGCCCGTTTGTCTCAACCCGGCGGTATAATTGAAGAGCGCCCCGCCTGCGGCGGGCGGAATACGATGCCTTGAGGTTGCCCGGGAGAGGTTACCTGTTCGCAGCCTGGTGGCCGGTGCTGCCAGTGGCCGTCCGATATTCTATCATGTTTATGGATACACCACCCCGGGAAGGGGGCGGGTGATTTCCCGCAGGCTGTGGTGGGCCAGCCAGTGAATTTCCCCGGCGGTTAAGGCGGTGGTCCAGATGCCGAGTTCGTCCACCAATCCTTCGAAGGGAAATTCCGCTTCCGGCCCGGAGCCGAGAAGGATCGGGGCGTCGGGAACATGGAGGGACTCGACGGACCCGTTGGCAAACACATGGGAGCCGGCTCCCTTGCGCAATTCAATCCCGTCCAGGAAAATCCGCGCCGCGCCCGGGCCTCCCACCCGTTCCGGAGTGGTGCTGCGGTCGGGTTCGGCATCGGGATCGCGGACGCTTCCGTCAAAGGTAAAGGCGAGGTGGCGCCAGCGCCCGTCAAAGATGGTTTGCAATGGCCAAACCGCCGTGCGCATCCGCTTGATCCGGTCCCAGCCGTAACTGCCGTCGGAGGAAAGGGTGAGGAGCAATTCGCCGCTTTCCGCGTCGAAAGTGAGCGCCCAAGAGCGTTGGTTGCCGCTGGCCCGGGAGCGGGCAAGGACGGGGATTTCCCCGGAATCCGCGGAGAAATCGCTTTTTACCCAGAAGGCGACGGTCAATTGCTCCGTTGCGTCGAGTCGGGAGGGCTGGCCTAAATCTACCTGGCCGCCGGTTTTATCCAGTCGGACGGAACGGTTGTCCGGGTGTGCGAAACGGGTGGTCCGGGACCAGGAAACCCCGTTTGGATTTCCAGGAGGCATTCCTTCCCCAGCCGGGCGGGCATTTCCTTTGAAAAGCCAGGCCGCGGCCGGTTTGGGCGGCATGGTCATTTCGGCGGGGGCAACGGTCCACGGCGCCGGTTTCGGGCGGATGCCGCTCACAAGCTTGTACAAGGCAAGCGCGAATTGTTTTCCCCGCATGAACAGGTATTCCTTGTTGGGGTTGGCCACTTCCGGCGTGTAGGCATGGGTGGCGTTCAAGCCTTCGGGACTCATGGCCCATGAGCGAAGCCACGCCTCGTTGTGGGCGCCTTGGCGCAGGTTCAGGCTTGGCTCCATGCCGAGCAGAATGTCGCTGTAAGGGGAGGTGCCCCCGCTGGTGAAGAAGAAGGTGGTGTGGGGGACTCCGTGAAAATCAAACAGGTAATCCACCCGTCCGTCCGTGTCGCGTTTCATCGCCGCCTTGACGATGTCGGCGCTGGCGGAAAGGCCGTCGGTGTGCCAGATGCGGTTGTGGTTGCGGTGCCCGGCGGCGGCCAGCTCGGGGCTTCCATCGGCGTGGTGAAACGGGTCTTCCCGGCTCCACAACAGGGATTTTCCATCCGGGTTGACGGCGGGATAGACATAAAAGACCGCTTTGCGGCGCAGGGCCGCCGCCCGCGGATCATCACTGACCAGAAAATCGACCATGGCGTGCAAGGCCCAGCAGGCCGGGTGTTCGCGCCCGTGGTTGCCTCCCGCCAGGACGACGGAGAGTTTGTCACCGTCCGTTTCCGGATCGGTGATTTTGTATCCATAGATCGGTTGCGGGAAAATGTACGGGTTGGCTTCCCATCCCCGCGATTGTCCAATGATGAGATTTTCATCGGCACTGGCCGTGGATATGACCCAAGGCGAATCCAAGAGAGAACGGACATGGTCGCCTTTCATCCGCATGGTGTAAGCCGGATAATGGCTTCTTTCCGCGCCACCGAGGGCGATCCGCCGCTGGGGAGTGGATTCCGGAGCGCCGGTCATGATTCGTTGGTAGCGGAAGTCGCGAATCCAATCATATTTTCCGGTCCATGCCTGATCCAACAGCGAAACCGGCTCGGCGGTAGTTTCACCGAACCCTTCAATCCACCAATGGTGGATGTTCACCTTCCTGCCGGTCGGGTCGTAGGCGATGCTGGCTTGAATCAGGAGCCGCTCCGGATGGTCCGGGTCGCGGCGGCCGACGATGGCGTTGGTCGAGTAGGAGTCGAGGTCGCGCTCTCCGCGGTTGAGGAAAACGCCTTCATCCCAGTTCAGGCCGTCTTCCGAGGTGTAAAGCACCAGGTGGCGGGGATCGTCCCCGCCGTGGCCGCTGCGGCCGTGCAGAAAATAGCGGCCGAAAATTCTTTCCGACAGTTGGGGGTTGCGGATGCGTTTGGCCAAATGGGTGGTGTTCACTTCGGACCATGTGCGGCCCGCGTCGGCGCTGGTGGCATAGTGGATGTTGTGCTCGTCCGATTCGTGGTAGGTGTAAACCACCAGTTGCCCATCGGGCAAAACCGTCATGGCGCCGTACCAGCGTTCCGAATCGAAGGGCAGGGTGCTCCGTTCGCGGAACGTTTCTCCGTTGTCGGTGGAAACATAGAGGCGGTGGGGGTTGTTTTCTCCGGCTCCGCGGGCACCACTGTTGAACAGGACCAAAAGCTCGCCCTCCCGCACGAGGGAGGCCCGCAAGGTGGCGATCTGATCCACCCCCGCGCCGGGATGGATTTCCCGCGCTTCGGTCCACGTTTCGCCATGGTCGAAGCTGCGAAAGAAAACGGGCGTGCTCCGCCGCCAGCTCATGCCGAATCCACCGTTCCAATACCCTTGGTAGCGGGTCGCGATGGCGACCAGAGACCCGTCCGGAGCGGTCATCACTTCATCGACCAAGGCGGAGTGATGCTCGTCACCCTCCCGGATTCTCCGTGACGGTTCCAGCACCCGGGCCTCCGACCATGTGGTTCCGCCGTCTCCGGAGATTTTGTATTCGGTCCAACCGCTGATGCCGTGTCCGCCGAGGGATTCCCCGGAGACGTTGCTGTAAAAGGCGAGAATGTTCCCGTTGGCCGCTTCCACGATGGCGTGACCGCCGTGGCCGGAGCGTCCGGTGGCTTCATGGTCAACGAAAAGAATTCCCCGGTTGGGAATGTCCGGCGGCTCGATGGCAAAGGGGGCGGCTCCGTGAGTGGGCAGGACCGCGGCGGCCCCCAGGAGACCGAAGGCGGCGAACCGGGAGATCCACCGGGGGAGGTTCGCGGCGATGGCGATGGTTTTGGGCCGGAATGTCGAATCGGACAGTCTGTTCATGGGAAATGTCAGGATTTGGAGGAAAGGGGGATGGTTAAAGCTGACTTTAAATGAAATGGACAAAAAAAGGCACCGGCCCCGTTTGCACGAAAGGTCCGGTGCCCGACTACTTGGCTGGGAGTACCGAATGAACTGCCAAGGTTTCAAAAGCCCCGGCCAAACGTGTGTTGTTGCGCGTTGAGAGGACGCACGGAGCCGTCCGCGAACAGGTAGTTACGAGTGGTTCCTCCACCGTGGATGGGAGTGACGGAGAGGGAGCCGCCGAGCAGGGAAGAGGCCGGGTTTCCGTCGGAATCGGTAATCATCCAAACTTGGGAAAGACCTATCCGGTCCAGTTCACTGATGAGTCGCGGCCGGTCGGCCTCAGGACCTCCGCGTCCCCGTTCACCAATGCTCCCGTCCGCATTCACGGTGGGAGTGCCGTCCCCGAAGACAAAAATACGGATTCCGCGTTCGTCTCTTTGGGTGACATTTTGGCGGTAGGGCCGGGCCACGGTGGATCCGCCGGTTGAACCACCGGAGGAGTCCGCCCAGTCCATCGTTAGCACGTCAAACATCGCGTCGTAGGATGGGCAGACAAAAACATCGATTAGTTGAGTGTCACGACCGTGGCGGTGCTGGGGCGCCCCGAGGTAGGTTGCGAGCGGGATGCCGAGTCCGACGTTGTTGAACGGATAGATGTAGTTCCAACTGGGTCCGGGCAGGCGCTCGGATTCCACGTTGTCGGAAACGTAGGCATGCACCGCCGAACCGATTTGCCGCAGGTTGCTTTGACATTTGGCGGTGCGGGCTGATTCCCGAACCGCGCCCACCACCGGAATCAGGATGGCCGCCAAAATACCGATAATGGCGATCACCGTAAGCAACTCGATCAGGGTAAAGCCCCGGCGGGCTTTGCCGAACGTCGTCCCGGCATTCTGTAACCGGGTTGAGGGAGGACTGTTGATTGGATTGGTTTTCATGACTTGCAGATGTTTACTTGTTTCACCGAGTTAAAGGGAGTGACGTTAGTCGAGCACCACCCTCAGCCGTAGAAAGGCCCGGGGTTCTCCGTTAAGGGAAGCCGGAATGCGGGCTTCAATTTGATCCCCGCTGTCCGTGATCACGAGGCCCTCGGCGGCGTCGTCCCAATTGACCAAATCGTGACTGGCCTCAATGATGTAATCGATGCCCACCGCGTCGGGGTTCTTGTCAACCGTCATCACCAGGAAGGTGTCCCCGTTAACCGTTTCAAAGAACGACTGCGGCATTCTCTCCAAGGAGGCTTCTCCGGGATTGGCGCCGATGGCGAATTTGATGAGGTTGGGAACCCCGTCGCCGCTGGCATCGTCGTCGGGACCCGCCAAAGCAGGGGGGAGGTCAAAGCCCACAATCCATTCGGCAAAGGTGGTGCCTATGATATCCGAGTTGATGTATCTGGAGTAAAGGAAGGATTCCATTTCCTCCAGTTCTTCGGCCGATAGTTCCCGGTTGAAGATCACCACTGCCGCGATCTCTCCAGAGTAGAACATGTCGAGTGTGGTGTTTCCGAAACCGCTGCCCGCGCCGATGCGGGTGTGAATATGGCCCCGGGGGTCGGGGGGAGTGGATTCGGCGACTCCCTCGAACCGTTCGTTGGCGGCATTGCGGAGGATGGCAACGGTGTCCCCGTTTTCGCGGGCCAGGTTGATCCCTAAAAAGTAGGCTCCTGTCGAAAGGCTTCCATCCGGGGTGTTCGCTCCAATAAAGCCTCCCGAATCGGTCCGGTTATTGGCGCGCAGACGTCCGCCTCCGGAAGACCACGGGTGAAGCTCGCCAAATCGGGTGCGGCCGGAAGGAGCCAGTTCCGGGCTCACTTCCTCGTAGGCGATATTGGTGAGTCGGCCCGTCAGTTCGGCGGCATTAAAAACGACCATGGTGGTTTTGGGCCAGCCGTCAAAGTCCTCCGGGTTGGAGGCGATTTCCAAATACTGCTCGATTCCGTTGAATCTGACGCTGGGCAACCCGGTGGGTGCTCCCCCCGCCACCAAGGACGGACCGCCCGCGCGGGGAGCTTCGTAAATGAAGCCGGCGGCGTTATTGCCGCGGCCCGAAATGTCAGTCAACTGCGTCACCCGGGTTCCGTCACTGGTTATAACGTTAGCCCCGTTCAGGTGCAGCACCAGGCCGTCGGTCACAGGTGGATTTTGCGGGCCGCCCCCGCCGGGCCCGGTGGTGAAGTAAGTTTCGTAAAGATGCTCCTCCACTTGCAGGAGTTCGGCGTTGGAAAGCTCGCGGTTGTAGATCAAAAACGCGGCAATTTCCCCTTCGAAGAATTCACCCGCCGGGGCGATGCTGATGTCCCCTGGAGCGAAGCTGCCGCCCAGCCGGGTGACCAAGTGCCCGCCGGGAACGGCGTCGGCCCCCGATCCCACGTTCTCGAACCGCTGATTGTCGGGACCGCGCACGATGGAGGCGAGGTCACCGTTTTCCCTCAACTGGTTGACGCCGATGTGGAATTCGCCCGCCGCCACGGAACCGTTGGCGGTGGAAATGTTGACCGCGCCCCCGGTAAGCGTCCGGTTGCTGACCCGCAAATTCCCGCCGATGTCGCCGAAGGCCCGGATCCAGTTGGTGCGGGTGCGGAAATCCGATTGTTCTGCCAGCGGCAGATCGGGATTTAAGCTTTCGTAGGCGGTGGTGGTCACGTAATCCGTGCCGGCGAGATAGGTCGGGCGAAACACCGTGATGGTGGTTTTGGCCCGGCCGTCGAAGTCCTCCGGGTTGGGGCCCACGTCAGCCAAGCTTCCCACACCGTCAAAACGGACCGCGTCCTGCCCGGTGGGCGTGGCGGCGCTGACCAGCATGGGGAAATCAGGTTGGGGATCATGCACGAAGGTTGCGGCGTGATTGTCGCGCCCGGAGACATCCGTCCATTGGGTCACGTTTTCCCCGTCGGTGACCACGTTGGCGCCATTCAGGTGAAGCACCAGCCCGTCGGTCACCGGGGGAGTGCCCGGAGCGGTGCCTCCGGTCGAATCCAAGTAGGCTCCGTGCAAATAGAGTTCCACGTCCTCCCTTTCGTTGAAAGAGAGTTCGCGGTTATAGATCAGCACGGCGGCGATTTCCCCGCCGAAAAACTCTTCCACGCGGGGCGTGCGGGTGTTGCTGCCGGCCGCGATGCGGGTATGCAAATGGCCTTCGGGTTCGGCCATGGCACCGATGGCGTCGTTGCTGGAGGTTTCATTGGCCGCGTTGCGAATGTGGGCGAAAATGTCTCCGTTCCATTTCCATTCATGAACCCCGATATAAAACTCACCAGCGGTAACGCTGTCGGGATCTGTTTGCGTGCCCACGAAGCCTCCGAGAGGATTACGGGCGTTTACCCGCATATAACCTTGGGATTGCAGCCAAATTTCGTTGGTCCGGTGACGAATGGAGTTTTGGAGGTTGGCCGGTTCCCAGGAATCAATGATCGCGTAGCTGTTGTTCAATAGCCTGCCCGACCCGGAGGAGCCGCCGGCGCCGAGCGCGTCAGCCCGAAAAACCAAAAAGATGGTTTTGGCCCGCCCGTCGAAATCGGCGGGGTTGGAGGGAACTTCGGCGTAACCGCCGATGCCGTCGAAGCGCACCGCGTCCTGACCGGACGGGGTGGCGGACTGCAACAGGGTGGGCATGGAGGGGGCGTCCACCCCTACTTCCCAAGCGTGGTTGCCTTGGCCGCTGCGGTCAAACATCCCCCGGACATGGGTGCCGGAAGCGTCAATCGATTCGGCGTCCAAGTAAACACTCAGGCCGTCGGTAACCGGAAAACCGGCCGGCAGGTTGGCTTCGGCGGAGGCGGATGTGAGCCCCACCATGATGGCACCCGCTCCAAAGGTTAGGCAGGCGAGGGTTTTGGTGATCGTTTTGTGCATATTCATATATTCGAGGCGTTGAGGGTTGGAGTTTGAAATAGCGGAAATTCGGTGGTTTTTTTTGAAAGTTAATCAGTCATTTGTCCGATTCTCTGTGAAGAGAAGTTATTGCCGCCTTCTAACGGAAGCTTTGCTTCTGCGGGATTTGGGTGGCATGAATTCTTGTGGATTAAGCGCGAAACTTGGTTGGCGTGCTGCAGGTGTTTTAAGAAACTTGGATAGAAATTCGCTCAATTATTAGGAACTTCAACGATAATGCTGCTCCGTTCGCCGTTTCGATTGGAACAGAACAAGAAAATGATCGAAATGGAACATTTCGACAGGTTGGGCCGATGCGATCTGAAAACCGGATTGGAAAGGCCGCATGGAGTTTGTTGCCGCATTGTCACCCAAGCGCCGGGAAAACGTCACATCGGGGGTGCAGGATTTATATGGCGGGCAACGGAAGACACAGTTATCGCAGCCGCCGGCAAGCAGGTTCCTTCAATGGAAGGAAAATCAGGGATGGTGTTAAGGGGTTTTCGCCCTCCCGCACAACAACCGGAGCCCGGCGACTATCGCCGGGCTCTTTGGTTGTTCAAGCCGGAATCGGACGGCTCTTGGGAGCGCCAGCCTTCAGGCGGCGAAGCGAGGGCCAGAGGTTGCCCCTTGCAAACCGCATGCCGCCGGCTGAAGCACGGCGCTCCCCTTGCGCACCGCATCTCGCCGAGCACGGGAGCGCCAGCCTTCAGGCGGCGAAACGAGGGCCAGAGGTTGCCCCTTGCAAACCGCATGCCGCCGGCTGAAGCACGGCGCTCCCCTTGCGCACCGCATCTCGCCCGCATATCCACAGCGATCCAGCTTGCACAGCGCATCCTGTCCCCATAAGAGTTTGATTAGCGTACCTTGTTGTGAGGTTGTCCACCGGTTGAAAACGTTAACCCGATAAAAAGCATGAGTTGGAAATCTGGATTTTTGCACGCTTCAACAATCGCCAAGGTTGTTTTACCCGTGATTTTGTTTGCGCCGAAGGTTTTCTGCTCCCCGGGGGAGGAGGCTTTTTCCCTGCGGCCGGGCGTCCCGGTTTATTTGGCGGCGGAGGAACCGGAGCCGCTGCGGCGGGCGGTGGAGGATTTGCGGAGGGATTTGGAGAAACGCCTGGGGCAGTCGTCGCCTTTGATCACGGAGGCGGGCAATCTTGGGTCCGGCCCGGCCATTGTGGTGCTGGGGCCGGGGGCGGCGGAGGCCGGCGGGCGGTGGCGCGCGGAAGTGACGGGTTTGGAAGCCCACCGGGTTTCCCTGAGGTCCAACAACGGCGGCGCGGCATGGTTGGTGGCGGAAGGGGCGGATACGCGCGGTGCGGTTTACGCGGTTTACACGCTTTCCGAAGAAATCCTCGGTGTTCCGCCCATGTGGGTGTGGACTTCGTGGGAGGCGGAAACCGTGGAGGCCATCCACGTTCCGGATGGATTCGCGCGGGATTTCCCGTCCCCGCGGGTGCGCTGGCGGGGCTGGTTTCCCAACGATCAGGATTATCTCGAACCTTGGAAACGGCGCGATCCCCTCCACCGGGAATGGTTGGCCGAAACCATGTTGCGGCTGAAGTTGAATTGCTGGGACACCGGTTCGGTCATCGGCCCCTCCCTGCAAGGACTGACCGCGGACGCCACCGTTGCCAAACGGCGGGGATTGGCGGTGATGTCCACCCACACCTCTCCCCTCGGCACCCGCATCGATCCCGGGCGCTGGGATACCTTTTGGTCCGGTATTCGGCAAACGGAGACCCCCGATCTGCGGGCCGGCGGGGAGGAAAATTTGCTCGAGTATTGGCGTTACGTGATCGATCTCGTGGCGGACTCCGGCTTGGAAAACATTTGGACCCTGACCTTTCGCGCCCACCGCGACCTGCCGTTTTGGGCCCTGTATGGCGACGCCCCCGAAACCGACGCCGAACGCGCGGCCCTCATCAGCCGCTTTGTCCGCTTGCAAAAGGGACTGGTGGAGGAAAGGGTCGGAAAGGACGCGTGGATGCGGGTTCCGCTCTACAACGAAATGTCCGACTACGCCATCGCCGGGTTGATGGATTTGCCGGAAGGGGAGCGGATGATTTGGAATTTTGTCTCCGCCCGCCGCGACCATTACCCGCCCATCGGCATGGAGGAGACCGCCATTCCGCCGGAGCAACCGCTCGGGTTGTATTACAACATTCAGTTCACCTCGACCGGCTCCCATGTGGTCGCGGGTGAGGGACCGTGGAAACTGGAGGATAATTTCCGTTTCATGGAGAACCTTCAGTCCCGCCCGCTGGAATTTTCCATTGTGAATTCCGGCAACACGCGGGAGTTCGTTTTGGAACTGTCGGCCCACGCGCGCATGATGTGGGATGACCGCGAATACAACAGCGACCGGTTTTTGGAGGAGTTTTGCCGGATGTATTTCGGGGAACGGCACGCGGGGGAGGCGGCGGACTTGATGCGGGACTATTTTCACGCCTACTGGGAGCAACACCCGGCGACCCGGCCCGGTTTCGAGCGGCAATTCATCTTTCACGATCTCCGCTACGGTCGGGCGATGCGGGACTTGCTCAGGGTGCTGGAAAACGGGGAACAGACCGAAGAGCCGCTGGGGAATTGGGATTTTTTCTGGATTGATCCCGCCCATTCCGGGGCGGAATCGACCTTGCAAGCGATTCTCAACGGCACCCGCGAATCCGGCCGCGCCTTCATCGGGGTGGCCGACCGCGCCGGGCGCTTGCGGGAGGAATTGCCCGAACGCCACCGCACTTTTTTCACGGACGGGCTGCTGGCCCCGGCTCGTTTCATGGCGGAAATCAACATCACCCTTCACGCTCTGGCCCGGGCGGTCGAAGCGGAACCGGACAGCGCCGAGCGCCGCCGGCGGGGGGGGCAAGCGAAAACCGCCTACGCCCGCGCCCGCGCGGCTTTGGCGGAAACCGAGCACGGGCCGTTCGAAGAGTGGCACCCCCGGCCCGGACAGCGGGACCTGTTCCACCTGAACAACCTGGAGAAACGGTTGCGGGATTTGGCTGAACGGTTTAAGAATCAGCAAAGGTAGAGGCACCATCTTGGTGCATGCACGTGGCTGGGCTGCGGCGAACTCAGCCGTGTCGAAGACTTTTCTTTGCGGTTCGGGACAAACTTTCCGCCAAAACCGCTTGCGTTTGAGACTGAATCTCAATATCAAAATGAAAATGATGAGAAGATTCGCAAGTATCGGATTGGGGTTGGCTTTATTGGCCGCCGGTTGTTCGCGCGCGGGAGATGGGGAAGTGGTGGTCGCGCTCAAGCCGGACAAGGATCCGGACCGGATGCACCAGGAGCAGCGGGCGCTGGAGACTTGGCTCGCGGAGCGGCTGGACCGTCCGGCACGGGTGGTGATCCCGACCTCGGGGGCGGTCATCATCGAGGGGCTGGCCAACGGCACCATCGACGCGGCCTACATCAGCGCCACCGAAATGATTCAAGCCCGCGATGCCGGGTTCGCCACCTTGTTGCTGGCCGGTGAAATCGACGGCAAAACGAGCTACTCCAGTTACTGGGTTTCGCTGAAGGAAAAACCGTATGAATCGGTGGCCGACTTGCGCGACCGCCGGATCGCCTTTTCCAGCCGTTCCAGCACCTCCGGTTTCATCGTCCCGTTTTGGGACCTCCACAAACAGGGCTTGGTGGAGGAAGGAGGGCGTCCGGAGGATTTTTTCGGACAGGGCAACGTCTGGTATGGCATCGGCTACGTGACCGCGGTGGAACGGGTTTTGGCCGGAGAGGCTGAAGCGGCGGCGGTAAGCTATTACGTGCTGGACGAAGACCGGCACTTGACGGCCGAGCAGCGCGACCGCTTGAAGAAAGTCGCCGAGCAGGGACCGGTGCCGACCCATGTCATCGCGGTCCGCCGGGGGGTGGACGACGAAACCCGCGCCGGGTTGCGGCGGGTGTTTCTCGAACTCAACGAGGAGGGCTCCACCGAATTGCGCGACAAAATTTTCACTTCCAAACTGGTCGAGGTGGACGAGGAAGAGCACTTGGGCGGGCTGTTCGAGGAGATCCGGTTGGCTACCCAGCCCATGCGTTGAGCCGGTTGGTTCCATGATGCTTGCAACCAAAACCACCAACGACACCGGCAACGGCACCTCGATGCCCTCCGAAGAAGGCGGTGCGGCAGCGTGTCACCTGCGGCTTCACAATCTCGGTTTGCGGCGGGGAGACCGCTGGTTGTTCCGCAATCTCGACCTAACCGTGCCGCGCGGGAAATTTCTCGCCGTGGTCGGCCCGTCCGGGGTGGGGAAATCGAGCCTCCTCGCCTGCCTGGCCGGGATGGTGCGGCCCACGGAGGGAATGGTGGAATACCGTTGCCAGCAAAATTGCCTGCACCGTCCGTTCGATTTTCAGAAAAAAATCGGGATCGTTTTCCAAAGCTTCATGCTTACCCCCAACAGTTCCGTGATGAGCAACGTCTTGTGCGGAAGGCTGGGGCGATACCCGTGGTGGAAGACCGTTTTCCGTTTTCCGCAGGGCGACCGGCGCGAGGCCGCGGCGATCCTGCAGGACCTGGGGCTGCACCGCTGTTTCCACAGCTGGGCGGGCGAAACCTCGGGCGGGGAACAGCAGCGGACGGCGATCGCGCGCGCCTTGTTTCAGCAACCCGAAATTTTTCTCGCCGATGAGCCGGTTTCCAATCTCGACGTCTATTACACGGGCCGCGTCCTCGGCATTCTCCGGCAGGAGGCCTCGGTGCAGCGTCGCACGGTTTTGTGCGTGCTCCACAACCCGGATTTGGTGGACCGGTTCGCCGATCAAGTGCTTAGCTTGGATCCGCATCATCCGGAAGGTTGGCGCCTTCGTGACGTGACTCGATGAAGCCGGTGTCCGATCCGAAAACCGCCGCCCTGAAATCCAAACCCGGCGCGGCTCCCCCCGCGCCCCCGGACTGGCCGGAGCCGCGCTGGTATGAGCGCTTGAACGTGCTCAACGTCACCTTGCTCGCATTCCTTGCGGCGGTGGTTTTCTCCAGTCCGGTGATGTCCGGATCGGGCCGGAGCCTGAATTACTGGGAAAACCTGACCCGCTTTTTGGGCGGTTTTTTTCCGCCCGATTTCTCGGTTACCGCCGAGGCCCTCGCCGCGCTGGGCGAGACCTTTCAGATCGCGGTCATGGCCACCTTTTTCTCGGTGCTGATCTCGTTTCCGCTGGCGGCGGCCGGCTCGCAAAACATCGCTCCCCGCTGGGTGGTGGTGATCGCGCGGATGACCATGAACATGATCCGCACCATCCCGAGCCTGATCTGGGCGTTGATCGCGGTGGTCATCGTGGGCGCCAATCCGCTGGCCGGAGTCATCGCCCTGACCTTCTACAGCATCGGCTACCTGGGCAAATTTTTCAGCGACGCCTTCGAGTCGGTGGACACCGACACCGCCAAAGGCCTGCGCGCCATTGGGGCGGATCCGGTGCAAGCGTTTCAACACGGCCTTTGGCCCCACGCCAAACCGCTGGTGTGCAGCTATTCGCTCTGGATGTTGGAATACAACATCCGCTCGGCCGCGATCATTGGCTATGTGGGCGCCGGCGGAGTGGGGATGCTGCTGCATGCCTACCAAGAATTCCGCTGGTGGGACAAATTCGCCACCGTTCTGCTCTTCATTCTAATCCTGGTTACAGCGTTGGATTTCCTCGGTGAGTGGGTCCGGCAAAAAGTGACCCGCCGGCTCAACAACCGCGCCCTCGCCGAAAACTGAAAGGCGGTTCCCTGTCGCCCGACAGGCAGGCGTCCGATCCGCGTTCGGCGTTGTAAGTGGAGGGACCGGCTCCGTCCGGTCCGCGTTCGGCCTGAACATTCAAAGTGGAAGCGCCATCCTGGCGCTTTAAACGGTCGGCGCTAAGTTCGGGTGCGGCGAAGCTGTTTTCACCACGCTCTGGTTCAGCGGCATTCCCGTCCGACCCGTTTTGGGAGGGGTCAGGGCTAGCAAGCCAGTATTGACAGGGGAGGTTTGGCTGTCAGAACAGAGAGATGCTGTGGAGACGCCTTTGGGCAATCTGTCGGCTGAAATGCATTATGTGCAGTCGGTTTTTTTCGAATCGGTTTAACAAGTTTGTCGGCGAGCGGGGGCATGTCTTCCAGGATCGTTACAGAGCCTTGGTTCTTGAGGATGAAACGGCCTTGCTTCAAGTGGTCGATTATATCCATTTGAATCCGGTTCGCGCGGGTCTGGTGAGGGTGGAAGATCTGAAAGCTTATCCTCTGAGCAGTTTTCCGGCCTTCTTCGGTAGAAAGGGGCGACCGAAGTTTCTGGATCCTGCGGAATTTCTTCACGAAGCCGGAGGCCTGTCGGATTCGCCCGCCGGGATGGGCGCCTATCACCGGCGACTCAAACTGGTCATGGAGGAGGACCCGGCCAAAAGGGAAAAGGAGTTCGAGGCGCTGTGCCGGGGTTGGTATATCGGAAGCGGGGAGGGCAAGGCGCATTTGGCCGGACAGATCCAGGAAGGAAACGTGAAGGCTAATCCCGATGCGCTGGTGGAGTTGCAAGAGGTAAAGTGGGACGCGTTGCTGAGTGCAGGTTTGAAGGCGCTTGGCAAGAAGCCCGTCGACTGTCTGCGAGAGCGAAAATTGGTTGAGTGGAAGCTGGCCCTCGGAACCTGGGTAAAATTGAGAAGCGGAGCCGGCAATCAGTGGGTGTCGCAGCGCCTGAACATGGGTCACCCCAACACCGCCTCCAGACAGATGATGCTTTACCGCACGGAGCGATCCAAAGGATGCGAATATTGGAAAACCTTG
>PXDN01000349.1 GCA_003566375.1 Opitutia bacterium | reverse complement strand
GGTGGCATGCCAAGCCGTAGTCCCGCGATAATCAATTTTACAACAAGGTCCGCCTGCGCCCCGCTGCCGCGGGGACTCCGGCGTGACAGCCTTCTCCAGCTATCGCGGGCGAAGGCTGGTGGAGCCGAGCGGGATCGAACCGCCGACCTTCTCATTGCGAACGAGACGCTCTTCCAACTGAGCTACGGCCCCAAATTTCAATCCAATCGAACGAAAGTTCCCGTTGTTGGCAAATGAAATTCCCTGTTTCGCGAAATTCCGCGCCATGCCGACCGTCTCCGTAATTCTTCCCGTCCGCAACGCCGCCGACACCATTGACGGAGCGGTGGCCGGGATCGCGGAGCAGACCCTGGAGGACTGGGAACTGATTGCGGTCAACGACGGATCGTCCGATGAAAGCGGCGGGCTGCTCGACGCGTGGGCGGCGCGCGACCGGCGCATCCACGTGCTGCACCGCCCGCCGCAAGGGATCGCCGCCGCCCTGAACGCCGGGCTGGCCGTCGCCCGCGCTCCTTTGATCGCCCGCATGGACGCCGACGACCTCTCCCTGCCGGACCGGCTGCTCCTGCAGCACGGGTTTTTGAAAAAGCATCCCGACATCGGCGCGGCGGGTTGCCGGGTGGTTTACGGAGGGGATGCCCGCGCCAACGCCGGCTATGCCGCCCATGTGGATTGGGTCAACAGCCTGCTGACTCCGGAAGACCACGATCTGAACCGGTTTGTGGAGGCGCCCCTCGCCCACCCGTCGGCGATGTTCCGTCGGGAACTAGTGTCGCGTTACGGTGGATACCGCGACGGGGACTTTCCGGAAGATTACGAGCTTTGGCTCCGCTGGATGGAGGCGGGAGTGCGGTTTGCCAAAATCCCCGAGTCCCTGCTTGTCTGGCGGGATCCCCCGTCCCGGCTCTCCCGCGCCGATCCCCGCTACGCCCCGGAAGCGTTTTTCCGGGTCAAAGCCGTCTACCTCGCGCGCTGGCTGGCCCGGCACAACCCCTTTCATCCCGCCATCCGCGTGGTGGGCGGTGGCCGGGTAACCCGCCGGCGGGTGGAGCACTTGGCGCGCGCGGGAGCGCGGGTGGAGGGGTATTACGACATCGATCCCCGCAAAGCCGGCCTCCGGTATGGAGCGGCGGTGGTGGAGCCCCTTGAGGCGCTGCCGCCGCCGGGCCGGCAATTCGTGGTTTCCTACATCGGCAAACGGGAATCGCGCGGAGCGGTCGCCGAATGGTTGACCCGCGCCGGTTACCGGATCGGACGGGACTGGATTACGGCGGCCTGAACCGGCGTCAGGAACGGGGTTCCGAACGCATCTTGGCCGACTCCCGCCGCACCACGATAATCAGCGTCGGCAGGGATGCGAGGACCACCGCCAGGGAACCTGCCAGCAACGCTTGAAAAGAGACGCCGTTATCGAGCAAAACCCCGAACAAAACCGGGCTGGCCGCCGTGGAAAGGGTTCCCAAGGTGGCCAGCAACCCGCGGATCGCTCCGAGGTGCTCCGTTCCATACAATTCCGCCCAGACGGCGGTCTTGATCCCCCCCGCCAATCCGTAGGCGATTCCGAAGGAGAACAGATAAACCGGCGCCACCCATTTTCCGGAAAAGACCAGCAAAAAAATCAAGCCGACGGCCAGGGGCAGGGAGCAGACCGGCATCAGGCGAAGAGCCCCGATCCGGTCCACCCACGGACCGGAAAGCAGGGCGAAACCGCCGCGGGCCAAAGCAAAAACGACGAAGGAAGAAGCGATCAATTCCGGACGCCAACCGCGCGCCTCCCCCATTTGCAATTGATACAGAAAAATCCCGGTCGTCACAAACGGCAGCGCGAGAAAGGCGGGCATGATCAGCAAAAATTTCCAATCCCGCAACAGCCACCAGGCCGGCTTCGGTTTGCGGTCACCGTCCTTGGAGAACACGGGATCACCCCCGCTCGGCGCCAGCCATCGAAAAAGCGGCAACAAGACCAGCAGGCAAAAGGCACCGGCCACCAGCCAAGTTTCCCGCCAGCCGATCCACAGAACCAGCACGGCCGCCAGCGGCGGCAGAATTCCCTCCCCCGCCGGAAAGCCGAGGCTGGCCACTCCGAGCGCCTTTCCCCGGTCCTTGGGAAACAGCTTGGCCATGGTGGTCACGCTGACATGGCTGATCAATCCCTGGCCGCACAACCGCAAACCGAACAACGCCACGACCAGAAAGACCAAATTGCCAACCAGTCCAAACAGCAACGAAGCCGCGCCCAAACCCGCCACCACGCAGGTGACGTACAGCCGCAGCGGAGTTTTGTCGTAGAGGGCGCCGAGGTAAGGCAGCAGCAGGGCGCTTCCCAGCGTGGCGAGCGAGTAGATGGCGCCAAAAGCGCCCGCTCCCACCGACAACTCCAGCAGAATCGCCGGAACAAACAACGAGATGAAAAACGTCTGCCCGAAACTGGAAAACAACGCCGTGCCAAAACCAAATGACGCGGCGCGGCGGTTCTTCCGCAAAAACCCGAAATAGCCCATGGAAAAACCACCCATTCTCACCCGGACGTGCCAAACGGCAAGAGGGGAAAACGGCCAATGGGTTCCTTGGCGGCCAATCTCCACCATCTCATTCGCGCCCGGCACACCCGCAACCCGGACTGCCATCGGTTAGACCCGCACCATCGACAATCCCGCACCGCCGCGGTCAGAACGCCCGCAAGGCCTCCTACGGCGCGGTGAACATCGAAGCCTTCATGAATTGAATGTGCCGCCGGTCGTTAGCCGACAACCGGCTCATGGGGATCGCGAATTCCTGTCCATCGCGGCGGCGCAGGCGGATGGTATCCTGCCCGGCCTCCATCAGACTCGCGACGATCTCGCGGCCCTCGCGGTCGGTCCAGGTTCGGTCGCTTGATGATTGACCGGCGTCGATCATAAACCGCGAACGGTGAACGCGCCCGCCCTTTCCCACGGCAAACAGCCGGTTTTCCGCGACGGCAACGTCCACGGTCCCGGGTGGAAGCATCACCGGCGTTTCCCTCCAGATTCCATCGTCCTGCAACACGTATAATTGCTGCGACGCCAACAGGGCGCTGATTGAAAGGGAGCCGATGCCAAACACCCGGTCGGCGGCGGCAAACGTTCGCACGATTTTTCCTGAAACGGATACCTCCGGCTCCTCCGTCCATGACGCGGCGGTTCCGGTTCTCAGTTTCGATTGCGAACCGTTCCAAATCATGACGGGGGGCGCCTCCGTGGGATTTCCTCCGCCGGATGTCTGTGCCATGCGAAAGAAATGTCCGTCGAAATAATACGGCACGCTCCATTGCGGGTGCGGAGATTCCCGAACAAAGGTTGCCTGAACGTTCATCGCGTTTGGGCGCACCTCATTCGCAACCGTCCAACGAGATCCCCGCCGTTGCAAGATCGCCGCCCGGTGCGCGCCGACCACCAGCGCGTCATCCCCCGAAAACGCCAGCCCGGTCAGATCCACGCCCATTTCGGCCGCGATCGGGGTCCACCTCTGCCCGTCGCCGGACTGGGCGATGAAACCGTTGCTTCCGACAACCAGCAGTCCATCGGACACGGAACCCAGCGCGAGAAGATCATTTTCGCCCTCCAGGTTTGTTCCGATGAACGCGACCGCCGAACCTCCGGGTATGGCCTGGTCCGAATACGCCACCGTCCCCCCGGCACCGGCCACCACCAGCCGGTTACCCATCGCCGCCACGCCAGACCAAGCCACCGGCAACCCGCGCACCGGTTTCCATTCCCGGCCCTTCTCGGAAGTCAGCAACGTTCCGTAGCGCCCGGCCGCCAAATACCGCTCGCCCGTATAGTGAAACGCCTCCAATACAGCCGGTGGACCCGGTGAAATTTCATTCCACTCACCGCGACCGTCGCCTCTCGCCAGACGTCCTCTTTCCGTTGCGATTAGATAGGTTCCATCGATGGAATGCATCGCCTCAATCCGCGCCCCGGCCAAAGTGAACCCCGGGGGATCAAACACCATGGTCTCCCAGTCCTTCCCGTCCGCGGTCAGCAAAAGAGTGTTCGAACTTTGTTGAATCGCGAAAACTCCGTTCACCGAACGCGCATTGGAAACAGCGCCCTCGCCCGGCAAACGCACCGTTTCCCAGTCGGCCCCGTTCCCGGAAACCGCCACCGAAAGTTCCGAACCCCCGCGCTTTGTCATGAAAAAACGGTTACCAGCAACAAACACCCCTTGCGGATGGTTCCCTTCCCCGACGGACGCTTCCGTCCAGTCTCGCCCGTTCCGCGAGTGAAACACCGCATTGTGGCTGATCGCCACGAACCGGTCGTTCATTGAAACCACCCGATTCAAGTCCGACATCGTCACCGCCTCCGCCGTGGCCCATTCGCGACCGTCGCGCGAGACCGCCGCGAATCCCCGCGCGCCGACCGCGCAGAGAAGGCCGTCGTTTCCGGCCACCGACGTTACCCGGCGGTCAATCGGCGAAAATGTCCACTCGCGGCCGTCGTCCGACACCGCTATCGCGTGGCTCGCCCAGGCCACGAATCTCCCCCCGATTCTCTCGACCCCGATCCAATCCGCGTCCGGCGATTCCCGAATCCCGTTCCAAGAAGTCCCGTGATCCCGGGAAACCAGAAACAATCCTCCTTTCCCGACGGCGACAACGACAGCTCCGTCGCCGGCAAGACCCGTGAAATCGTGTTCAAACGCATCCATCAGCGGCTCCCAAGTGAAACGCAGCCTGTGCGCCGCCGGGAGGTCCGGCCGCTTCCAGGTCCCGGGCATTGCCAAACTTCCGGTGGTTTTCCCTTTCTCTTCATGATCACTGGAAAGCACCGTTTCCAACTCCTCCTCCAACCGTTTCCGGTCCTCCGGCGCCAACCTCGACAACGGCACCCGCACTTCGCGTTCGTCCGCGCTCCGCCGGATCGTCGCACTCGAAAAATCCGCCGACACCAATTCCCCTTCCAACGCGCGCCCATCAACGGACTGCCACGCCCGAACAGCGCGAATCTCCGGCGACAGTTCCCCGGAGGCCCGCGCCGGCAAACTCCGGAAAAGGCCGCCGCCTCCCACCGTCCACAACCGGTCGCGAAAGTACGCGACATCCCGCGCGTGGTGTGACGCAATCTCCCTCCAAGAACCGCCGTTCAAGGCATGCACTCCCTGACCCGCGGCGATCAAGGCGTCACCCACCTCAACCGAACGCGAAATCCACGGCAGGCGTTTCTCCGAACGCGCAAACCGCCGTCCGCCGTCCGTCCGGAAAATCGGGTTGTCTTCAGGGTTCAGGAGACCCAGCGCGATCCATCCCTCCGCCGTTCCCGCAATCCACGAAAGCGCCTCATCGGCGAGATATTCCTCCCGTTTCCACTCCATGCCATCCTCGGAAATCAGAATTGACTGCGTGTTTTCGCGAAATGAATCGCTCATCACCAGCCTGCCTCCAAACGCCGCCATCGACCCGGTCCGAAACCCTCCGCGCATCACCCCCGCGCGCCTCCAGTTCCAACCATCCGTTGAATGCATAATGGTGGCGGCTCCGAGCAGAACGAAACGGCCCTGATGAAACACCACCTCCCGGAGGTGCTCCCGCGCCGGCGATTCGATCATCGTCCACGAAAGCCCATCCTCGGAAACCAGAACCGTGCCCCAGTCTCCGACCGCGACAAACCGCTCCCCGTCGGTCGCCACCGCGCGCAAAGTCGCTTCGACCGGCGACTGTTCGGCATTCCACGTCCGTCCATCCTCCGTCCCGGCGATCCATCCGCCACTCCCCACCGCGACGGCGCGATTTGCATTTCCCGCGATCCCGTTCCACGAGATTTTATAGGGAAACACAAACTCCCACTCCCCCGCGTCCTTTGACACCATCAACGCTCCCTCCGCGGCAGTCAGAATAAATCCCGTATTCGTCCGTCCAATACCCGAGGGCAGAAACGGCAGGTCCACCATGGTCTGACGCACCACTCCGCTCCGCAAATCAATCACCTGAAGTCCCTCGACCGGGTTGACATCCTGGTTTGCCCGCATCGGGAAACGCGATTCCTGGCGCCCGCTTGCAAGCGCCACGATTCGCCCGCCGTCGGCCGCCACGCCGTGCACCGTCACCGGCGGCCACCGCCGCGGCACCTTTCCGTAATACGGTTTCGCCGGATCGTTCTCCGCCACGAACCGGTCCTCGCGCCAGTTTCGCCCGTCAGCGCTCGAATAAAGCCGATCCCCCGCGCCGACGTGTGCCCCGAAATCGGAAATCAGCAACTCCGGAACGCGATTCCCCAACGCCAGCGGAGCCCGCGTCCAACTCCCGCCGTCAGCCGACGAAATCACTTGCGGATAACCCTCCTCATCCATCCCCGCGGCAAAAAACCGTCCAGCGGAAAACACCAGGCGGCCGGGCTCGATTCCACAATCACCGGCCGAACGCCAATCCATTCCATCCTCCGACAAAAACACCTCCCGACCGGAAACCGCAAGAAAACGCCCGTTCCCGAAAGCCGCGGCCGCGTTCACTTGACCGGGTCCGTTGGCCGGCGACCGCCATTGCACTTTTTCTTCATCACCGGCCCGCCTTCCAACGCTCAACCGTCCGTTCGAATCAACGACCACCCAGGAATCGTGTCCCCCCGCGATCGCCACCACCCGTCCCAACGGATTGGACTGAACCCAATCGACCCCATTCACGGAAAACGCAATCGCGCCGTTCCCGTGCGCCACGAAATTTCCCCCGACAAACTCCACCGTCACATTGTGCTGCCGCAACGGAGGGTCGATGCGCTCCCATGTCTTCCCGTCAGCCGAAACATGCCATGCGTTGTCACCGGAGGCCAAGGTCCGTCCGTTTCCGTAAACCACCCCGGCGAACCGTTCCCCGTCCGCCGCGACCACCCGCTCCCATCGCTCAAAAGAGCGGGGAGTGTCCGCGAAAGTTTGTAGGGCGCCCAAGGCCATCGAGGCCGAAACCAATCCGGCGCAAAAGCACGACCGCACCACGTCGCGAAACCTGATTGGGAAACCGCGGAATTTAAAAAGCATGGACATAATCCGAAACAATCCGACGCCATTCACGAGGCAAGGACCGAATGCGCGGTGAAAGGCTACCAGGCCAATTTCATATGCCGTTATGCCATCACGTCAACGGGTCCACGAGAGCCGGTCCCCAAGGGCTCCCGTGGCTCCGGCCGGAATTGGTGCAACGCAACGGGCGGCAAACTTGACTCGATCAGGGTTCTGCCTTTGGATCCCGGTGTGTTAACCGCCAGTACAAAAGCCAGAGCCACGCCCAAAAAATGGAAGAACCGACGCTGGACTTTCGATGAAATGGCGGCGGAATTGCCTGAAAGCAACCTTCCCGTTGAACTCTGGGACGGAGAACTCGTCATGTCCCCATCACCTACTTTTAGACACCAAAAGATTGTTACCCGCTTCTATAAAATTCTGGATGCTTGGGTGGAGAAGCACCAACTCGGCGAAACCGCCGTGGCACCGCTGGACATGGTTCTGACCGAACGTCGCGTGACCCAACCCGACGTTGTCTTTATTTCGAATGAACGGTTGGGTATCATCGACAGGCACCTGAAAGGGGCGGTCGATCTCGTGGCCGAAGTGATTTCACCTGAATCCCGCCGCCGCGATCGCATTGACAAGCGCGATCTCTACGAGCAGCACGGGGTCCGCGAATACTGGCTGATTGATCCCGAGGCCGGAACAGTGGAGGTGCTCCACGCCGAAAACGGCGCCTACCAATTGGCCGGTCGCTGGCGCCACGGCGAGACCGCTCTTTCCCGTCTATTGGATGGATTCGAAGTTCCCGTCGCTGAACTTTTTAGTGAGAAATGACGGAAACCGGCGTCTTGCGGAGAACGCCGGAATGTTCGTTTCATCTGTAGCCATTGGGATTTCCCCTATCGGAATCCCTCGCGGCCATCAGGCCGGCGGAGGGCTGCTGTCGAGGGTTTGCGCGAAGGCGCGAATGATTTCCCACCGGTCGTCCGGAATGGCGGCTCCGTCAATTTGCACCACTTCGGCACCGACTTTGGAAGCGAGTTTGCCGCAATAAAGGGGAGACTTCCCGCGCAGCCATCCATGGAGAAAACCGGCCGCCCACAAATCGCCCGCTCCGGTGGTGTCCACCACCTTCTCCACTTTCTCGGCCTGAACGCGTTCACTGGCGCCGTCCTGAAAAATCCAAGCTCCGTCGGCGCCCATTTTCACCACGGCGGTGCGGCAGAGCTTTCCCAATTCAGCCGCCATCGCCTCGTAGCCCAGGGAAGCGTCCCCGAAAAAGGCGCCCGCCTCGTCCTCGTTGGCAAAAACCACGTCGACGTATTCGCGGAGGATTTCCTTCAGATCGGCTCCGGCGGCGTGAACGACCTCGAAGGAGGCCAAATCAAGGGAGATGGTGCAACCGGCCTCTTTCGCGGAACGCAAGACCTGGTCCATCAAAGCCCGGTTAAACAACAGATACCCCTCGATGTGGGCGTGTTCGCAATCGGCGAAATCGACCGCCGATATCTCAGAGGGATCGAGGGTGGCCGCCGCGCCCAAATCCGTGCGCATGGTTCTCTCACCGTCCGGTGTCACCATGGAGAGGCAGCGGGCGTTGGCCTGATCCCCGGATTTGAAGCGGCTGGTGTCGCCCCCGATCAACTGGAAGCGTTCCCGGTAAAATTCCGCCGAGACCTCGTTTCCGAGTTTGCCGAGAAAGGTGACCGGCAAACCGAGTTTGGCGACCCCCATGGCGGTGTTTCCAGCCGAACCTCCGGGGGCCTGCACCAGTTGGATGTCCTCCGCCGCGATGGCGGCCAACAGTTTGGCAAGCGCCACGCTGTCAACCAGCTCCATGCCGCCCTTGGCTCCGGAAACCGTTTGCAGGAACGCGTCGCTCACATGGGCCAGCGAATCGACAACCGGCGATCCCACGCCGATGAGTTTGAATAAATGACTCATAAGCCACCCACCTTTACCCGACGGGCACCAAGGCTTCGAGGGAAAAGTCCACTTTCTCCCCAAAAGGTCCTTTCCCCATTCCAATTTGGGGATAGCCGGAGTTCCGGGTTGGGGTCAACGCCGGGATGAAATTCTCCCAGTTCCAATCAAGTGACCGGGACCTCAATTCTTCTCCGGGTCCGCGGGCTCGGAGGGCGTTTCCGGTTCCCGCCATTCGCCTGCGGCCGGGTCGGCGGGCGTGCCGTCCCAACTCAATCCAGGAGGCGGATGGCCCCCGCGCGAAATGTAATAATAGGGATCAAACGCGCGCTGCGCCTGGCGGATGAATTCAACCGCTTGGGCAAAGGTGTAGTAGGTGCCGTAATTCGACAAAGCCACGCGCGAGGGCTGCTCGGTGTCGGTGTAGTAGCCATAGCGGTCGATGCGGCCGCGGATGGTCGGGATGGCCCGCTCCATGTAGGAACGAATCTCCACCTCGCCGGTGTCCACGTGGTTGTCCGACAGCTGGTCGAAGGGGCCGTCGTAATAGTCGTTGCGCATGACGCTGATCCGCCGGATGGTGGCGAGGATTTTGCGCTCTGAATTGGGATCGAGCCAAAAAACGAATCCCGAACGGTTGCCGACCACAATGTCGTCGGCCAGCGGAGTGAAATGCTCCGGCACGTAACCGTCCTCGTCGAGCACCCACAGAAAATAGTTGTGCCGGTTGTTGAACAGGAGGAAAAACTGGAATCCGGATTCGTCAAAGGTCCGCTGCACGAATTCCTCGTCCGGCAGCATCTCAAACGAGGCGGGCGGGTGCTGGGAGATGCGGTTGAGATGAAAAACCACCTCCTTTTCCGCCACCCGAACCACATAGGTGAAATCATCCCGCTTGATCACTTCCACCCCGTCCGCGCGCGTGAAATACTTGGCGCGGGAAAGCCGGCGCCCGCCTCCGCCGACCGAGGGAAACTCCTCGAATTCCGCGTATCCAAACGACAGCACCCCGCGGTCGCGCGCCCCGGCCGGCAGGCGAATGTTTCCCCAAATGTCACGCCCGTCCACCTTCAGTTGCCAGTAATAGTAGTTTTCCCCCGGATACACCACCACCTCGTCCGGCAGGCGTTCGAAAATGTGGAAAAAAACATCCGCAGGCTCCTCCAAATCGAGCCCCGACGGCTTGGCGTGCCAGCCCTCCAGCTTATGCTGATTGAACGTCAGGGTGGGCTCCCGCTCCCCGTCCATGCTGGAGCGGACGGCGGCATCGGCCATGGCAAGGATGGGCGCGGAAGAAAACAGGAGGCAAAGGACGGGCAAAGGGTGTTTCATAGTTCGGTTCAGCGTGCGGAAATGACTTCGTTTGACAACGTTAAAGGAAGGCAAAACGGGAGACATCCTTTTGCCATTGTTGATCTCCCGGCGGACTCCCAAAACCGCCCGCCGGGAGAAAAAAACGCCGCATCAATCCAGATCGGTCTGGTCGGCGGTGAAGACCACCACGCGGTAGAAGCGGTTGCCGCTTTCCGCGTCGAGGGGCTCTGAATACGTGGTCACGTTGCCTTCGGCGGTGACCAGGGCGATGTCCTGCCAACCGGTTGGATCGGTCAGGTCTTCGTTGCACTGCACGCGGTAAACCACGCCGGGAGCCGAACGCCAGGTGATGACCAGGTTGTCATCAAGATCCACTTTGGTTTCTACCACCGTGAAACGGCTCGTCGGATCCAATGGGTTGGTGCGGGTGATGAAGGCGCGGCGCAAACCTTCGGGATCATCCACCGGTTCTTCCAAACCGAGCACTTTCAACCAAGCGACATCCAGGCCGGAATCACCCGCGCCCACGCCCAGCCGCGAGGTCAGCGGCGCGTGAACAAAGGAGCGCAGGGGATCGTGCGTGGAAGAGAGCACCGGATCATGCAGGGTGGACGCCTCGGGATGATGGGCGACCGACACCAACGGATCATGCCGGGAAGACCGGAAGGGATCGTGAATGGTGGAGGAAACCGGCTCGTGGGCGGTCGAATCCTCCGGCGCGTGGAGCATCGACCAACCGGGCGCGTGCCCTTCGGAAACAGCCGGATCGTGATTCCGCGACTGAAACGGGGTGTGCACGGCGGACTGGAACGCGGCGTGCTGGGCCGATTCGTCCGGATCATGAGCGGCGGATCGCACCGGGTCGTGGGCGGTGGAATCAGCCGGATCGTGCGAGTCGGAAGCCCGCGGATTGTGCAGCCACGAGGCGATTGGGTCATGTCCGCTCGATTCAGCCGGCTGGTGGACCCGGGACCTGGCCGGGTCATGGTGCCGGGAGCGGAACACCGAATGCAGGTCCGACCGCAGGGGATCGTGTTCGCTGCTCTCGTCCGGCGAATGAATGGCTGAAACGGTGGGATCGTGCGTGTCGGTGGAGGCCACCACCACACCCTCGGAAAGGAACGGATCGTGAGGGGGTGCCGTGGTGCGGGAAACCGCAGGAGCATGGACCAGGGAACGCAACGGCTCGTGGCCGGCGGAGTCAGCCGGATCATGCAGGTTGGAGGCGGTGGGGTCGTGACCGGCCGAGTCGCCCGGCGAGTGGATATCGGACCGGCGGACGTCGTGGACGTGGGAACGCAGGGGATCGTGTTGCATGGACCTCGACGGGTTGTGGATCATGGAGAGGCGCGGATCATGGATTTCGGAACGCTCCGGAATGTGCGCGTCGCTCCGTTCCGGCGAATGACCGACCCTTTCGTTGAAGGCCATTTCCACCGAAACGGCGCCGGAGGCTTGCGATTGTTCCGGTCTGTGGCCAACGGCGGACATCGCCGGGTGGTGGATGGAGGACTGTTCCGGGTCGTGTTTTTCCGATCTCACCGGAGCATGGGCATGGGAAACGAGCGGATCGTGCTTTTGGGACAATTCCGGATCATGCACCGCCGACAGCCCCGAGTGGTGCAACGTGGACGGTCCAGTCAGGTGGGTGGAGGAGATCAGCACGCTGTGGGCAAGAGAGGAAACCGCGTGATGATTGCCCGACAGTTTGGGGTGGTGAAGTTCGGATAACTTCGGGTCATGCTTTTCGGAAAGCTTGGGAATGTGGCTGTTGGACGCCAGCGGATCATGCACCACCGACTTGAGAGGATCGTGTTGCGACGAACCGACCGGCAAATGCACTCCCGAACGGGCCGGGTCGTGCTCATGGGACAGCGCGGGATCGTGGGCTTCCGACCGGGCCGGCGAGTGGAAAACCGAGCGGTCCGGATGGTGTTCATCCGAGTGGCGCGGGTCATGGTGGTCGGACAATCCGGCGGAGTGATGCGAGGATTCCGACGGGCGGTGCTGCTGCGAGCGCACCGGCGCGTGGAAATCACTGTGCAGGGGCCGGTGGGCCTCGGACCGCGCGACGGAATGGGTATGGGACCGCAAGGGATCGTGCATCTCCGAATCAGCCGGATCGTGTTTGGCGGAAAACACCACCTCGTGCACCGCCGAAGTCAGCGCGTCGTGGTGGGCCGAATCATCCGGCCGGTGAATTTCGGACAAAGCCGGATCGTGTTGTTCGGATCTCACCGCGTCATGACTGGCCGACTCCTCCGGCCGGTGCAAATCCGACCGCACCGGATCATGGGCGGTGGAGAATTCCACATCGTGTTGTTGGGAGATCATGGTCTCGTGCCCGTATTTGGAGCGGTAGGGATGATGAATCACCGATTCCCGCGGCCAGTGAACCTGGGACTGGTGGGGCGCGTGGTAATAAGACCGCACCGGATCATGAATCTCCGAGTGCCTGTAATCGTGGACCACCGAAACTCTGGGATCGTGGGCTTCGGACTGCGCCGGATTATGATTGAGGGAAAGCCGGGGCCGGTGCAGGTCGGAGGCCAGCGGGTCGTGTTGCTGGGATTCCTCCGGGAGGTGGATTTCGGACCGCGCCGGGTCATGGCCGGTTTCAGAATGTTCCGGCGTGTGCGAATCAGACCGGAACGGATCGTGGTGGTGGGAACGCACCGGGTCGTGATGCTGGCTCTCGCGGGGATGGTGCGCGTTCGACATGTGCGGACGGTGGTATTCGGACCGGCGCGGCGAATGCATGTCACTGCGCAACGGATGGTGGTGATCCGAACGCTCGGGTTCGTGAACTTCCGACCGGGCGGGATCGTGCCCTCCCGACGTGGCGGCGTCATGGGTGCTGGAACGTCTTGGGTCATGAATGTCCGAACGCAGCGGGTGGTGGTTTTGCGAGAGCGACGGCTGATGAATGACCGAGAGAGCCGCCTCGTGGAACATCGACAGGATGTCGTCATGGTGGCCGGACCGCAGGGGATCATGCACCACCGAAGTGGAGGGATCATGATTCTCGGAACGCCGGGGATCATGAAATTCCGAGTGAACCGGATCGTGGACTTCCGACCGGTCCGGATCATGAGTCTCGGAACGTTCCGGATGATGGGCGGTGGAAAACGCCGGGTGGTGATTGCCGGACAAATCGGGGGAATGGGATTGAGAATCCACCACCCGGTGATACTGCGACAATCGGGGATCGTGCTGGACCGAAAGCTGCGGCAAGTGTCCGGCGTCCGACCACTCCGGCCGGTGTTGGTCGCTCAACTCCGGCGCGTGCTGATTCGACAACTGGGGCCGGTGGCCGCCCGAGTGAACCGGATCGTGACCGGTTTCGCTGTATTCCGGGGCGTGCTGCTGGGAGCGCAAAACGGAATGCACCAGCGAAGTCCGCGGATCATGATGTTCCGACAGGCGCGGGTCATGGTGCTCGGAACGCGCCGGGTGATGCTCTTGGGACAGTTCGGGATGGTGGTCCTGAACGGAACGCCACGGCGAATGGCTGACCGAGAGCACCGGGCGGTGTTGTTCCGACAGGCGTGGACGGTGGACCTGCGAGCGGGCCGGGTGGTGTTGCTCCGAAGCCGCCGGATCGTGTTGGACGGAACGCCGCGGATCGTGCAGGGCCGAGGTCAACCCGTCGTGCTGGGCGGAGGGGGTTTGATCGTGCACCTGCGACCGGGCCGGATCATGCGTTCCGCTGTGGTCCGGAGAATGCTGGTCCGAGAGCCGGGGGGCGTGAATTTCCGAGCGCAACGGATCGTGCGCCTGCGACCGTTCCGGATGGTGCACTTCGGAGCGCACCGGATCGTGCTGGTTGGAAACGGCGGGGTCGTGATTCTGCGATCTCTCGGGCCGGTGGTCGTTCGACCAAAGCGGATCGTGAAGGTCGGATGTGATCGGGTTGTGCTGCTCGGAACGCTCGGGATTGTGCACCGCGCTCAACTCCGGGTCGTGGGTTTCCGAGGTGTCGGGGTAGTGTTCGCGCGACAGCCATGGGGTGTGAACAATGGAGGTAAGCGGGTCATGAAGCACGGAAAATTCCGGGTTGTGCAGGGATCCGATGCCGGATTTCCGCGGCTCGTGGTCCGGTCGTTTCGGGCTGAGCACCGGATCATGGATCGGGCTTGCCGCCGGCAGATGCACACGCGTCACCACCGGATCATGAATGCGGGTGTGGGCCGGATCGTGAATCACTCTGGAATCTTCGGGTGAATGCGCGTCCGAAAAACGCGGGTGGTGCACCACCGAGCGCAAGGGCGAATGCACCGGCGGGTGGCGAAGGGTCAGGGAGGCGACCCGGAAGCCGAGGTAATGGGTTTCCTTGTCCGGGAGGGCGAAATTGAAGGCGGCGTCCGACCGCAGGGAGGTGTGGGCGTCCTCCCAGCTGCCGCCGCGCATGCCCCGCACCACATCGCCGGTGGCGAGAATCAGGGAGAGGTCGTTCCACTCCCAAACATTGCCGCCCTGATCATAAGTTCCAAAATAGCTGGCCGAGTTGGTGAAGGCGCCGACGGGGGTCAGGTAGCGCTGGGTAGAGTCGTAAACCGGGCTTTGCGTCACCGAATAAACGCGGGTTTTGTAATTTGCCTGATTGACCACGCCCCCGACCTGATTGCCCGGCACGAGGTCGCTTTGGGTTGGATATTTGTAATACCCGCCGCGCTGGTTGGGGCTGTAGTAGGCGGCTTTGTACCACTCGTCCTCGTTGGGAATCCAAAAGCGGGCGCCGGGGTTTTTCATCACCGGGCCGCCGCTGGTCATGCCGTTGAGGGTGTAGGCGCCGTCCTCGGTGGTGGAGGCGATTTGTGGACCGGTGGGGCGGCCGTTGTGCAGCCAGTTGGCAAAACGGGCGGCGTCAAACCAACTCACGTAAGTTATGGGCAAATCATGACTGTTGCCGATCACGGTGTAGGCATGGCTTCCCGGCGAGCCTTGTTGGGCAATGCCGGCAATGTTGCCGTCGGACGCCATGGCCGGGTTGTAAAGTTGATGCGTGTCATCCCGCGCCACCGCGTTCAGAAATTCGTTGTATTGGGCGATGGTGGTTTCGTGTTTGGCGATGAGAAACACGTAAGGGACCGAACCCAGCCCGTTCACGTCGGGTGGGTTGTGCGGATGATTAACGGTTACGAAGTCAATGGGCGTTTGGGCGGAAACCAAGGCGGGAAAAGAAGCGGACAAGCCTGCCGTGATCACGGCGGCGAGAAAAAGGGAACCGAACTTTTTCATGGCACAAGTGGGTTGGGTTTTAATTAGAGGAAGCAATTCACCGAATTAGAATTCATTTTGTCCGTGGCGTGGCGAAAGCCAAGCGTAAAACATTACTCCGGCAAATTTTTAGTATTGTTAAATCAATTTCACAACCCGTTCAAAACATGGTTTTTGTGTGCGGGCGCGACCACCAGGAACACAAAAACCCGGCGGATTCCCCGCCGGGTTTGTGATTTCGCAAAGGAATCAGCGTGCCAAGGACCCTTTACCGGATTACCGATTCACCTGCCCCCGACCCCGTTGTTGTGGACGCGGTGCTTCCCTCTCCATGCCGCCGCGTCCGCGCGGGTTACCTCCGCGAACCTGTTCACCCGGTCCTTTCCCCCGGGGGCAAAAGGCGCGGATTTCATCGACCGTGATGACTCCGTCTCCGTCAACATCCAAGTCGAGCAGGTTTTTCCACGAATTGGCGATTTCCTCAGCGGAGAGAACCCCGTCGCCATCGGTGTCGAGAACCCGCAACAATGGATTGCCGGGCCGGAAAGGCGCTCCGTAGCCGCCGGCGGGCCGTTCCCCCGTGCCTCCCCGGCGCGGGCCGCGTTCGCCTCCGCGGGCTTCGGGCCTTGGGCGCATGGACCATTCGTCACGGGTGATTTGTCCATCGCCGTTGAGATCGAGAGCGGCCAGGGATTCGGGCGCGGCGCCGATTTCCGCGGTGCTCAGGACGCCATCCCCGTTTGTGTCAATTGCCGCAAACAGGGGGTTGCCCATGGGACCCTCCGGATTGCGGGGGCCGTCCCCGCGCTGGGCGGATACGGTTCCGATTGCAAGAAGGCCGGCCGCGCCGGCGATGATGAGTGTGTTGATTTTTTTCATGCTTGTTTTCCAGTTGATGGTTGTTTGGGAACGAATGCCGTTCGTTCCACAACTGAAGTAAACCACCCGCTTGTTAAGGAATGATGAGCACGGAGGGGTAAAATTGTTAAGGAACGGTAAATACGGTCGCTCGACTCTTCTTTTCGCGTTTGCAATGATGCCACGCGTAAAAAACGCAACCGATCTTGTTGCCGAATGCATTCGCGCCATGAACACCGCCACTTCGAGTCAAATCCACGGGGGACAAGACCTGCTGATCATCGATGACGACCGCCGCCTTTGCCAATTGATCGCAGACTACCTGGAGCCGATGGGCTACCACGTCACATCAGCCCATGACGGGGTTTCCGGCCTGGAAATGGCCCTCGCCGGCACGTGGCACGCGGTTATTCTCGACGTCATGTTGCCCGGCATGGACGGATTTGAGCTTTTGAAAAAAATCCGCGCGTCCAGCAACGTTCCGGTTCTGATGCTCACCGCCCGCGGCGAGGAACCGGACCGCATTGTCGGTTTGGAAATCGGGGCGGACGATTACCTGCCGAAAACCTTTTCCACCCGCGAACTCCTTGCCCGGCTGCGGGCGGTCACCCGGAGAGGTTCGCCCGCGCAAACGCCCGAACCTCTCCGCACCTTGCGGGTTGGCGAACTCTCGGTCTGTCCCGAGACCCGCATGGCGACCCTGAACGGCGAACTCCTGCAACTGACCCCGGTTGAGTTCGATTTGCTGCACTCCCTGGTCAAAGCCCGCGGCCGGGTGAGATCACGGGAACAACTGCTGGAGGAAATCCGCGACCGGAATTACGACGTGTTTGACCGAAGCATCGACGTCCACATTTCCAGCCTGCGGAAAAAACTCGGCGACGATCCCAAGTCGCCCCGGTTTATCCGCACTCTGCGGTCCGCCGGATACATGTTGATCAACCCGGAATCCGGATCATGAAACACCGCCCTTCCTTTCCCAAGACCAGACGTTTCACCCTCCCGCTTTACGGGAAAATCCTGTTTTGGTTTTCCCTCAACATCCTGCTCGCCCTGGCCATCGCGGTTTGGTTTCTCCACACCCATTTCGGCATGGATCAAAGCTGGCTTCTCGGCGAAGCCGCGCGCGGGCGCATCCAAGCTTTGAGCGCGGCGGTAACCCATGAGTTGAGACAAAGCCCCCGCTCGGAATGGAGCGCCATTCTGGAACAAGCCGGCGCGGCCCACCATGTGCGGCTTGGCTTGTTTGAACCCGGCGGCGCCGCCATTGCCCCGGGTGGCGTGGTGTTGCCCGACGCTGTTCGCGACAAGTTGCGGCCGGGCGCCCTGCCCGGCGGCGGCGGCCGCGGCTTCCGGGGCCAAACCACAAGGGAAGGCAATCTTCGGCCGGGCCCCCGGGGGGAACGGCGCGGTTCGTTCGCCGAAGGCGGACCGGGGCTGGAAAATTTTGATTTCCCCAAGGAGGCCCTGCGCACTCGGGACCCCACGGCCTACTGGTTTATCGTGCGGTTGCCGGGTCCGGAGCGTCCCCCGTGGATTTTGGTGGGGACCAGCGACACCCTTGGGGGCACGGGCCTTTTCTTCGATCCCAAGCCCTGGATTTGGGCCGCGGTGGGGGTGGCGGGTTTTTCCGCGCTGCTGTGGCTGCCCTTCGCCCGGGGATTGACCCGATCCATCCGGGAAATGAACCTCGCGGCCGAAGAGATTTCCAGGGGGAATTTCGACACGCGGGTAAACGATTCCCGGGGCGACGAACTCGGTCGGCTCGGGTCCGCCATCAACCGCATGAGCAGCCGCTTGGAAGGTTTGGTGGCCGGACAGAAACGTTTCATGGGCGACATCGGCCATGAATTGTGCGCGCCCCTCGCCCGCATGGAAGTGGGCATGGGCGTCATTGAACAACGATCTTCTCCGGATGAACTGGGCCGCCTGGCCGCCGTCCGCGAAGACGTGGGGGAAATGCGGGAACTGGTGGGGGAGTTGCTCTCCTTTTCCAAAACCGGGCTGAAACCGACCAGTGAAAACACCGGGCTTGTTCATTTACACGGCCTCGTCGAAAACGCCGCTCACCGGGAAGCGGGGTCTGTGGAAGTGATCAATAACGTGCCCGCCGACCTCGGGGTTGAGGCGGTCCCGCTCCTGCTCGCGAGGGCGGTTGCCAACCTGATGCGCAACGCGGTTGCCCATGGGGCCGGCCCGGTGGAAATCGACGCCGTCGAAACTGGCAAGCGGGTGTTGCTCCGCGTATCGGACCGCGGCCCCGGCGTGCCCGAAGAGGCCCTGCCCCACTTGTTCGATCCGTTTTACCGCGTGGACACCTCCAGAAGCCGGGATACCGGCGGCACCGGCCTCGGCCTGGCCATCGTCAACAACTGCGTGCGGAGTTTCGGCGGCGCGGTCACGGCCCGCAACCGGCCGGGTGGCGGGTTCACGGTCGAAATCGAACTGCGCCGGGCCAAAACGGAAATTCCCATTGGCGGAAAACCTGCATAAACAACGGGCTCCCTCCTGAAACGGACCCGGGGGAAACCAAAATCAAAACTTCTCCACCCGCGCGCCGGCTTCCCGCAGCAGCTCAAACACGATCGGGTCGTTGCGGTAGTCGATATGGTATTTCACCAACCGGATGCCCGCCGCCGCGAGAATTTTGGCGCAGGTGACACACGGGAAATGGGTGATGTAAACCGAACATCCCCCCACGCCGCTCCCCCGGCGGGCGGCGTCCGCGATGGCGTTCTGCTCGGCGTGCACGGTGGCCTGTTCATGACCATCGCGCACCTGGGAGCGGTGGGGCGCGCCCGGCAGAAACCCGTTGTAGCCGGCCGCCACCAGGCGGTTTTTCTCCGGTTCTCCCGAAACGATCACGCAACCGACGTGCAAGCGGTCGCAGGCGGACCGGGAGGCCAACAAAAAAGCGGTGGCCATGAAATACTCATCCCAACTCGGGCGGCCCGCCAACCTGCTGGTCAAGCCGATCACGCCGTCCACCAAATTACCCTCGGAAACCTTGCTCATGAAACTCCTTCACCAGAGCCGCCGCCGAAGAGAATGCCAAGTCGAAAAACAAGACCGTGAACAACCCGGGGAGTCCCGCCCGCCGGGTTTGCCGCCCTGCCGATTATCCCGCCCGCTTTTTCCGATCCCGCTCCTCCCGGAAATTTCCACAAACAAATCTTGATTTCCCCCCGCAAACCTCAGGGAATGCCCAATGCGGTTAAAAACCGGCGGACGACGCCGGATGCCGCCAATCAACGCTCCGTCGCTATTTCAAACATGCAAACCATCGGTGAACGTCTGGAAGAGGCCCGCAAACGACGCGGGATCTCGATTCGCGAAGCCTCCGAAGCCACCAAGATTCGGAGCGAATACCTCACCAATTTTGAAAACAACTCGTTCGAAATCAACCTTCCCGAAATTTACGTGCGCGGTTTTCTCCGCTCCTACGGCAATTACCTGAAGTTGAATCCGGACAAATTGATCACCGATTACAACGCCCACCGCTTGGGCGAAAGCAAGTTCGTGCGGCGGGAAAACGGGCGGGAATTGCTCGGCCGCATGGACGCTCCGGAACCGCGCGGGGAGGAACAGCGGGAACCGGAAGGCCCGTCCCGGCCCACTTCTTTCCGCCAGGAAATGGAGGGCGACTCCACGCGCTTTGAGGAAAACAGCACCGACCGCACCGATCTCATCAAGCTCGGCACCGTGATCGGCGGCGCCGCGGTGCTGGTCGCCCTGATCATTTTTCTCGCCTTCTCCATCATCCGCGGCGGATCGGACACCCCCGCCACGGCGGAGGAAACCACCCGGTCCGCGCCCGGCCCCCAGGTTTCCAGCTTGGTCATCACCGCCGATGGCGGCGATATCCAAGCCATCTCGGTGACCGACACGGCCAACAACCAATTATTGTTCCGGGGGCCCCTCGCCCGCGGCCAGCAGGAACGCTTTGAAATCAGCGGCCAAGTCCGCATCGCCTCCACCGACACCCAGTATATCCGCCTGGAATTGGACGGAAGCCGGTCCCGCCCCCGCGACGCCAGCGGTCCCGGCCAGTTCCTGTTTCCGTAAATCACCTGACTGCGTTTCAGTCAGCCGCCCCCATGGCGTTCGATCAAATTTTCAATCTGTTCGAGGGGCTGCTGTGGACCGGCATCGCCTTGGTTTGCTTTTTCCGGGTGCGGCGATCACCGCACAACCGCGACCTGCTGACGGGGGCGGGCGTTACCTTTTTGCTATTCGGAATCACCGACTTTGTCGAGATCCGCACCCGCGCCTGGTTCGACCCATGGCCCCTGCTGGCGGTCAACGTCCTCTGCGTGTCGATGCTGCTGGTCTTGTTGATCCTTTACCGTAAGCGAAAAGCAACTGGGACGCCGCCGGATCAAACCCGGGATTGACCCCGCAAGCTTTTCCAAAAAAATCACTGCTATTCCAACAACATGAAACTCAACTGCCCGCAATGCCAACGCGAGATTTCCCCCGCCGGGGTGAACGTCGCCCAAGGAGTTTGTTACTGCGAACCGTGCAACGCGGTTTACAACCTTTCCGCATTTCTTTCCGATGAAAGCGCGATGCCGTTGGTGCAAAAACCGGCCGCTTCCAAGGTGGAGTCGTTCTACGACGGCAATGCCGCAGGCTACATATTGCCCAAGGGCAACCGCGGGCTCGGTTTCTTCATGCTGTTTTTCGCCCTTTTCTGGAACGGCATCACCTGGACGATTGCCATCGCCAGCTTCGGCGACGGGGAAACATCCACCATGTTGTTCATGATTCCCTTCGTGCTGATCGGGCTCGGCACGGCCGCGGCCGCCTTGTTCTTTTTATTTGGCCAAACCTCCATCCTGCTCGACACCGAAACGGTGCGCGTCTCGCGGGATTTGTTCGGCAAATCCTTCACCAGGAAACGGTCCACCCGCGACATGACCAAGGTTTACAAAGGTGAAATCTACCGACAGAACGAACGCCCGATGTACGGCGTTTGCATCGACTTCAAGGACGCCGGTTCCTTGAAATTCGGTTCCCAGCTCTCCGACGCCGAACGCGACTGGATGATCAGCGAAATCGACCGTTTCCGCCGGGAAAACGTCCACGCGCGAAACTGAACCCGTTTTCCCATGACAACCCGGAAAGCCCGTTCCGCCGAAGCCGGCCACGCCGCCCACACCGGGGATGCCGCCGACTCCCCTCTCCCGGGAGCCTTTTCCCGGAAAATCAAAATCACCCTGTTGGGCGCGGGCAGCGCCTTCACCCCGCGTCTGGTCAACGATGTCCTGCGGGTGCCCGGCATCGCGGGCGGCACCCTCGCCCTGGTGGACATCGACCGGGACAGGCTGGACACCATGGCCCGCTTGATCCGCAAACTGATCCGGAATCTCGGCCCCAAAGGGTGGAAAGTCGTGGCCTCGGCCGACCAGCGGGCGGTGATGGCGGACAGCCATTACCTGGTCAATTGCATCGAAGTCAGCGGCGTGGACTGTGTCCGTTTCGACAACGATATCCCGCTCAAATACGGAGTGGATCAATGCATCGGCGACACCATCGGGCCGGGCGGGTTGTTCAAAGCCCTGCGGACCATTCCGGTGTTTTTGGACGTGTTGCGGGACGCGGAGGATCTCTGCCCGGACGCCCTCGTTCTCAACTACACCAACCCGATGAACATGCTCTGCCTCGCGGCGGGCCGGACCTCCTCCATGGCGGTGGTCGGTTTGTGCCACTCGGTGCAGGGAACCGGTCGCTTGCTGGCCCGGTATGCGGGTGTGCCTTACCATGAATTGGAATGGACCTGCGCCGGCATCAATCATCTGGCATGGTTTACCCGTCTGCGGCATAAGGAGAAAGATTTGTATCCGGGACTGAAGGCCGCCTTTGCCAAAGAATTGGAAGCGGCGCGCAAACATGGCGGGGATAACGGGGAGACAACCACCGGCGACCGTCCCGACTTGGTGCGGAAAGACATGTGCCTGCGATTCGGGGCCTTCATCACCGAAAGCTCCGGCCACTTGTCCGAATACCTCCCCTACTACCGCAAATCGGCGGAGGGCCGCAACCTGTTGCGCCCCGGCTACGACGGCGGGTCGCGCTTTTACGCCTCCAACTGGCCGGACTGGCGCGCGGCGGCCGACCGCAACCGCCTGGCGATGCTGCGCGGAAAAGAACCGATGGACTGGCCGCGCAGTTGGGAATACGCCAGTTGGATTATTGAGGCCCGCGAAAAGGATTATCCCTTTCGCATTCACGGCAACGTCTTGAACAGCGCCGGAAGCGGCGGCGGCCTGATTGCCAATCTGCCCGCCGACGGATGCGTGGAAGTCGCCTGCATGGTGGACCGCAACGGCGTCCAGCCCACCCGCCACGGTCGCCTCCCCCCGCAGATGGCGGCGGTTTGCGCCTCCAACATGGCGGTCTTCGATCTCGGCGCCACCGCCGCCATCGAACGCAGCAAGGAGGCCGCCATCCACGCTCTGCTGCTCGACCCGCTGACCGCGGCGGTGCTGACCCCGCGCGAAATCCAGGCCATGACCTTGGAATTGTTCGAAGCCGAAAAAAAGTTCCTCCCCGGTTTCCGGTGAATCGCCAAAAAAAGCTGGAAAACTCGTTCCGCTCCACCAGCCGCAGATCGAGCGCCCGACGACCAATCACAACCGGGCTTACCTGGAAGCGCCCAGCGCAGGACTTTCGGACTTGACGGCCAAGCGGTTCATGGCGTGATCAATTTTACTTCGGGAAAGTAGGTTTTGTAGCGTCCCGCGTCGCGGGTGAGGAGGGGGATGCCAAGGGCCGCCGCATGGGCGCCAATGAAGAAGTCGGGTAGCGGAGCGGTTTTGGTTCCCCCGCGCTGGCGGTAGTTTTTGTAGGCTTGGGCAGCCTGGAAAAGCCCCTCTTTCGGTATCTCTTCATAACCGATTTCGAGGCGATCCAGGAGCTGGTTCACGCCCGCGGCGGAGGCATGCACGTAGGACAACTCCGCAAAAATCAGCGGATTGATCACCGGATTATCGCAATCGGCCAACGCAGCTACCGACCAGTGCTTCCATTCCGGGTCATCGCGCGAAATGTCGATGATCACATTGCTGTCGATGAGGACGATGCTCATCTCAGTCCTCACCCCTCAGTTCCCGCATGATCTCATCCGTCGTTCGCCCGTCGGAACGATCCGCCCAGATACCCACGACCGACTCGATCCGTTTGCGCCGCTCGGCGAGGTCCGCCGGTATCTCCGCGGGCTCCG
>PXDN01000319.1 GCA_003566375.1 Opitutia bacterium | reverse complement strand
GCGGTTTGTGCGGGTCAACGCCGTGCAGTCCAACGTGGCCGAATTGCGCAATATCCTGCAACTGGCCCGCAAACGCCCGGATTTGCGGACGGGGCTTTTCATCGACGAAATCCACCGTTTCAACAAGGCCCAGCAGGACCTTCTGCTGCCCGATGTCGAGGAGGGCCACATCCGCCTGATCGGCGCGACCACCCACAATCCCGGTTTTTACATCATCCCGCCGCTGGTCAGCCGCAGCCACCTGTTTCGGCTCGAACCGCTCAGCCTCGACGAGGTTTGCGCGGTATTGGCCAAGGCGTTGGCCGATGAAAAACACGGGCTGGGCGAACACCGCTGTTCCGCTCCACCGGAAATTCTCCGCGATTTGGCCTCTCTCTGCGACGGCGATTTGCGCCGGGCGCTCAACGCGCTGGAGGTGATTGTCGAAAGCCTGGAGCCCGGCGCCAAGCTGACCATCGCCCACCTGCAAGCTTTCGCCGCCGAACGGCACATCCGCTACGACGCCGACGAGGACGAACATTACGACACCATTTCCGCCTACATCAAAAGCATGCGCGGCGGCGATCCCGACGCCGCCCTCTACTGGCTGGCTAAAATGCTGGCCGGGGGCGAGGATCCGCGTTTCATCGTTCGGCGTCTGGTCATTCTCGCTTCCGAGGACGTCGGGCTGGCCGATCCCCTCGCGCTGCCGCTGGCGGTGGCCGCCTTCCAAGCCTGCGATTTTGTCGGGTTGCCCGAGTGTGAGCTGCACCTCGCCCACGCCACCATCTACCTCGCGGCCGCCCCCAAGAGCAATTCGGCCACTGTCGCCCTGGGCGAAGCCAAACGGATCATTCGTGAACAACCGCTGCAACCGGTCCCTCCGCACCTGCGCGACTCCCACGGCACCGCCTCCAAACAGTCCGGCCACGGCAAGGATTACCTCTACAGCCACGAGTTTCCCGAAGCCGTTTCCGGCCAGGATTACCTCCTCAAGCCGGTCGCCCTCTACACGCCCAAGGAAGCCGGTATGGAAAAACGGATACAAGAGCGCCTGGAACGCTGGCAGGGCCTGAAAGCGGAGTTGCGGAAGAACCGTCCGCCAGGCTGAATTCGCCGTCAGGCTGAATTCGATTTACGGGAGGGGCGGGCTCCCGCCTTTTCCCCGCCGTGTCCACAACTCCTCTTCCCCCGTCACCCAGTAGGACAACTTTGCGTCTTGGCGTCTTGAGCGCAGCGGCCGCGGGATGCCTTTCTCCGTCACGCCAAACGACCGTCCTGTCGGCCTCACGGGCATCACGGCCGGGCGGCGGGAATTATTGCGCGGCCCGTAAAAACGGCTTTCGCCCGGGCCGACCCTGGCCCATGGTGCTTCCCAATGACTGGAGAACAAAGGGACGTGGTGGTGATCGGAGGCGGCGCGGCGGGATTGATGGCTGGTATCGAGGCCGCGCGCCAGGGCCGCCGCGTCACCGTGCTGGAACACAATGAACAAGCCGGCCGGAAAATTCTCATCTCCGGCGGAGGCCGCTGCAACTTCACCAACACCGGCATTCGCCCCGAATGCTTTTTGTCGGAAAACCCCCGCTTCATCCGCTCCGCCCTCTCCCGTTTCACGGCGGAGGATTTCATCGCCCGGGTCAACCGGCACGGCATCGCCTGGCATGAGAAGAAACTGGGCCAACTCTTTTGCGACGGCAGCTCGCGGCAAATCGTCGATCTGCTGCTCGGGGATCTGGCCGGGGCGGGGGGCGAGTTGCTCACGGGGGTTTCGGTGCGGGAAGTGGTCAAAGAAAGCCGGTTCACCATTTCCACCGGCGGGCGCGCCTTCGAGGCGGATTCCCTGGTGGTGGCCACCGGGGGGCTCTCCATCCCGAAAATGGGCGCCACCGATTTCGCCCACCGTCTGGCGCGGCAGTTTGGATTGCGCGTCGTTCCTCCCCGGCCCGCCTTGGTGCCGCTCACTTTGGAGCCGGAGGATTTGAAGCGATACGGAAAACTGGCGGGCGTTTCCCTGGAAACCGTGGCAAGGAGCGGCAACGGAGCCTTCCGCGAAAACCTGCTTTTCACCCACCGCGGCTTGAGCGGCCCGGCCGTTTTACAAATTTCCTCTTACTGGCGGCCGGGCGAAACCATCGCGTTCGACCTCCTGCCAACTTCCCCCGATGACGGCTTGTCGGACGGAAACGCGGGGGGCCAAAAACTGGCCAACGCCCTCGCCCGGCATCTACCCCGTCGGTTTGTCGATGCCTGGTTGCCAACGGCGCGGGCGGAGACCGTGGTCGCGAGGCTGCGCAAGGAAGACCGGGCCTGGCTGGAACAGAACCTGCACCATTGGACAATTCGTCCGGCGGGAACCGAGGGCTACGCGAAGGCCGAGGTAACCGCCGGAGGGGTGGACACCCGGGACCTCTCCTCCCGCACCCTGGAAGCGCGGACGGTTCCGGGCCTGTATTTTATCGGAGAGGCGGTGGACGTGACGGGTTGGCTGGGTGGCTACAACTTTCAGTGGGCCTGGTCGTCCGGCTGGGCCGCCGGTCAATCGGCTTGAGAAACAGGCAATTTTCCGGGCACACTCCGAGCCGGCGGCTGTCGCACAACGTCACATCGAATATGATTTACCGCATTCGAAAATCTCTGTTTTCCATCATTATCCTCCTTTGCGGGATCACTCCGGCGGCGGCGGGTGCTTCCCTGGCCGAACGGGTGGTCGTGGTGGTCAACCAAAACCAGCCGGATTCCATTGCCCTTGGCGAATACTACGCGGAACGCCGCGATATTCCCGCGGTCAACATCGTGCGACTGGACGCCCCGACCCGGGAGACCATTTCGTGGGCCGAATTTATTGAAACCATTCACAATCCGCTGCAGGGCTGGTTGATCCGGGAAGGATGGTTCGACGGCATCACCACCACCCTCACCGACGGGGAGGGTCGTCACCGCAACATGATCCACGGCAACCGGGTTTCCTATCTGGTTCTCTGCCGCGGCATCCCCCTGCGGGTGGCCAACGACCCCGAACGCATCACCGAGGAACACCGGGCCACCATCCCGAAACAATTTCAAACCACCGCCGGATCGGTGGATTCGGAATTGGCCATGCTCTCCACGCCCGGTTATCCGATAACCGGGGTTTTGCAAAACCCGCTTTTTCAAAACGCCAACCCCACCGACAACGCCCGCAACCGGGTGGTTAAAGTCGCCCGCCTCGACGGTCCCACCCACCAGGCCGCCAAGGCCCTGATCGACGACGCCATCGAGACGGAAAAAACCGGCTTGCTGGGCCGGGCCTACATTGACATCAGCGGACCGCACGAAACCGGAAACGGGGGGCTGCGCCAGAGCGCCAACCTGATCCGCCAAGCCGGTTTCCCCGTGACCTTGCACGAAAACAACGGCGTCTTCCCCATCGAGAGCCGTTTCGACGCTCCCGCCCTCTATTTCGGCTGGTACGCCACCGACATCACCGGGCCGTTTTTAACGGAGGGCTTCCGCTTCGCCCGCGGCGCCATCGCCTTCCACATCCACAGCTTTTCCGCCTCCACCCTGCGCAGCGACTCCAAAGCCTGGTGCGGCCCGTTTGTCGCCCGCGGCGCCGCCGTGACCATGGGCAATGTTTATGAGCCCTACCTGCAATTCACCCACCGCCCGCAGTTGTTTCTTCAACGATTGGCGGCCGGCGACAACGTGGGCGACGCGGCCTACCACGCCCTCCCCGCCCTGAGCTGGCAGGCGGTGTTGATCGGTGATCCCCTTTACCGTCCGTTTGACGTCCCCTTGGATGAGCAGATCGCGCGCCTGGACCGCACCGAAAACAATCCGCTTGGCGGATACGCCTATTTGCGAAAACTGCGCGAACTCGCCGACGAAGGACGCCGCCGGGACGCTTTGGAAATCGGCCGACGGGGCATGAACCGCCATCCCAACCTCGCGCTGGCCATCGGGCTGGCGGAGTTGCAAATCCTCGTGCGCGACAACCCGGGGGCTTTGGAAACCTTGAACGTTGTGCGCCAACTGAACAGCATCAGCCCCCGCAACGCTCTGCTGGCCAAAGAAGCGGCCGATCTGCTCGGCAACACCCTGCACGAACACCGGCAGGCGCTTGGCGTCTATGAAACCATTTTGAAGGAAACCCGCCTGCCCGAGCCGGTGCGGCGCGCCCTTTTATCGGACGCCATTCTCCTCGCCATGCGAACCGGCCAATCCTCCCAAGCGGGCAAATGGCGCGCCGAACTCGACCGCTTCGGTGACAATACCGGCCGCTGAAAACAAACCGGGTGGAGTGAAAGAGAATCGGCGCGCGCGCTCCCAAAAACATCCTCTTATGACATGGATCAAGGCGGGGAGCGGATCCACGCGGCAGCATGGGAGCGACCTATGAAATCATTTGTTCTCCTTTTTCTCTCCATCGCGGCCCTTGCCCCGCTTCTCTTCACGGGTTGCGGCCAAGGCCATAAGGAGACGTCAACCGACGGCGTTCGCACCGTGACCCTCACGGCCAATGACTCCATGAAATTCAGCCTGTCGGATATCCAGGCCGCTCCCGGTGAACGGCTCCGCCTGGTGCTGCACAATGTCGGCCGCATGCCCAAACACACCATGGGACACAATTGGGTGCTGTTTCAATCCATGGAAGCCTCCGCGTTCAACCGGATCGGCATGGAGGCGGCCCGGAACGCTCCCGACTATCTCCCGGCCGACCGCTCGGTCATTCTCGCCAAAACCAAGATGCTGGGACCGGGCGAATCCGACACCATTACCTTCACCGTTCCGGAAGAAACGGGTGACTACCCGTTTGCCTGCACCTTTCCCGGCCACTTCGCTCTCATGCGGGGAAAAGTAACCGTCCGATAAGGCCGCTTGCCGTCTTTCCGTTCGCAACCCGCCGCCGGACCTCCGCCCGCCGGTTTTCTTCGTTCACCAACACTCGAACACCAAGGCGGCCATCACCGGTGGAAGGTAGAGAATGGTTGCCCAAAACAGGCGGCGGGCCGCCCTGTCCCTTCTCCCCGGGCCACTCCGGTGAAAACCCCAAACCCGTGTCAGAAGGAAAACCGCGCCGATCAGGGCGGTGAGTCCGTAAACCGGGCCGAGCCATCCCGCGGCCCACGGCAGGAGCGAAGCCACCGCCAGCAATAAGGCGTGGGCAAGCGCCCACCGCGCGGTGCGGCGGCCGGATCGATCCACCGCCGGCAGGAGCGGAAATCCGGCCGCGCGATATTCCAACCGGCAAACCCACCCGATTCCGTAAAAATGGGGCATTTGCCAAAAAAACAGGATGCCGACCAATACCCAGGCGCCGGCGTTGGCGGGATCCCCCGCCGCCGCCGCGCCCAGCAACGGCGGCATCGCCCCCGGCACCGCCCCGACTTCCGTCGCCCAGCGCGACACCCGTTTCATCGGAGTGTAAATCAAGCCGTAAAGAACAAAGGCCGCCACCGTTAACCAAGCCGTCAACGGATTGATTAGCCAAAACAACAACCCGGCGCCGGTGCCGGCGAGAAACACGCTCCATCCCAGCGCGGCGCCCGGACTGATCACGCCCGAGGGGATGGGACGGCCGCGCGTCCGGTCCATCAACGAATCCGTTTGGGCTTCCCACCATTGGTTGAGGGCCAGGGCGCCACCGGTCGAAAGCGCGATTCCGGCCATCGCAAGTCCGAACCGGATGCCGCCCGTTCCCGCTCCCGCCGCCGCGTAACCCGCCATGGCCGTCAACAGGGAAAAAAAAGCCTGCCGGGGTTTGGTCAGGGTCAGCAACGCGGCGCCCACTCCGGCCGCTCGGTTTTCCCGTTCGGAGAGACCGGCGTTTCCGCCGCTATTCGGAGGCAAGGCTCGGGAGGTTGTCATGGTATCCGCCATAATGCGGTTTCCATCCTAATTCGGAAAATCCGCTGAATCCTTGATGTAAATCAAGGAAAGCACGCTTCGGGAGAGATAGGATGCCGCCCCGTTGTGCCAAGCCTTCACCTTCCAGTTTCCACCTCGGTGTGTCAGCCGATTTCTCTGAATCGCGGGGATAACCGTCACTGGACAGCCGCTACCGCCGCGGCTCCGGCGGCAGCCTCCGTTCCCGAGTTGACCCGGCGCTGGTTGGAATTGGCGGTGGGCAGTCTGGTGATTGCCGGTTTGCTCTCTCTCGCGGTGGTCTTGGGCCGCATGCCGGGCGTG
>PXDN01000062.1 GCA_003566375.1 Opitutia bacterium | reverse complement strand
CGGTGAAGGAGCAGACAAACGGATAATCCCCGGTTTCCTCGGGAGCGGTGAAGGTCAGAACCTCCTCCTCACCCGGTCCGAGCACCTTGGTGTTGGCGATCACCCGGTCTTCGTATTCCGACGGAATAAAATCGCTCTCGGAGTAGCGAACCGCCGCGTTGGCGAAGGCGATCGGATTGACGTCCTTGTCGAGGAAGGCGAGGTTGTGCCCCATGGTTTCTTTCGGCATCTGACCGATGTTGCGGAACGTCACCGTGATTTCCGTTCCGGCGGCCACCACGAACTCGGTGGGGTCGAATTGCATCATGTCATTTCCGGTGATGGTGATGGAGGTCACCGGAGTTGGCGCTTCCGGGGCGGCCGGGCGCGTGACGGTCGGGTCGGCGCTGTCGCCACCTCCGCAACCGGTAAGGACTGCCGCGGCGGCGGCAATGGCGATCCATATTGGCAAAGTTGGTTTCGTTTTCATAGTTTCTTTGTTGGCTGATTTTTCTGGTGAATGGTTGGCGGCGGAAACCGAAGGTTTGGTTCCGCCGCGCGCGAATTGTTTCATCTTCTCCCTTTTACGATGGCGATCAAGCCCATTCCGAGACTGGCAATCACCAGGAGGATCAGCCAGAAAGGGGTGCCGCTCGTTTTCACCGGCTCCTCTTCTTCCGCTTTTGGCGGCGCCTCCACGATGACCCGGCCCTCCATGTAGGGATGCGGCGTGCAGATGTAATCGTATTCCCCCTCCTCGGAGAAAGTGAAACTGTACCTCTCCGCGTGCGCCAGCAGGGGGGAGACAAACCGTTCCGGTCCGGTGGTGGAAACCGCGTTGTGGATGCCCGAGAATTCCCCGGCCATGTAGGAAAACACATCCTCGTTGACCCAGGTTACGGTGGTGCCGGGCGCGACTTGCACGGTTTTCGGATAATAGGAGTTTCCAATGATGCTGACTCGCACCTCCTTGGTTTCCGGTCCGTAAACCGCCACCGGGTCGATGTCGGATGTGCCGGGGCGGAAGGGGGAAATCACCCGTTGGGCGTTGGAAGCGATCTCCTCCATTTCCTCTTTGGACAACTCCGGACCGTCGGCCTTCACCACCACGGGCGTTTCCGCGTTGCGGTCCGCCACCAGAGCGCCGATGGCGCCGCGGCTGGTGGAGCCGACCGCGTGGGAGAGCATCAGGTAGGTTCCTTCATCCGGCGGCACCCGGAATTCGATCACCCAGGAATCCGAGGGGCCGGCCGTCACGGTTTGGCCTCCGACCAGGCGGTTTTCCGGATGGCCTTGCCAGTAGGCGTAGTCCCAGATGATGCCGACGAGGTGGAAGGTGGAGAGGAGGTTGGGTCCGATATTCAGAAAATGGATGCGGACGTAGTCTCCGGGTTTGGCCATGATGGGTTCTTCGATGTAGCGGAAAAGTTTTCCGTTGAAGGTGGTGTATATCGGGTTGCCCTCGATGGCGTCCTTCCCGCTGGCGTACCACTCGTGTTGGACGAGATAGATGTCCACATCTGGACCGCGCCCGAGCATCTCCTCCATTTTGTATTGGGTCTGTGTCGGCCGGACGACCATCATCCCGTATTGTCCGAAGAGGACGTGCATCGGGATGGCGTGGCCTCCGGGAGCGCAGTGATACATGTAAACCCCGGGATGGTTGGCGCGGAACAGGACTTTCTTGCTCTGTCCCGGCGGGATGTTGCCGAGGTATTTGGACGTCTGGGTGTAGGCGGCGTGAATGGAGGCCCCGTGGGGAATGTTTCCCTCGTTTTGCACGATGAATTCCACGATGTCGCCCTCGTCCACGATGATGGTGGGCCCGGGAACTTTGCCGTCGGTCAGGAACCCGTCATAAACCACCCCGTTGCCGAGGTAGACCTGTCCCTCGTGCAAGGTGATGGTGAAGCTTTTGTCAGGCGTGGCGTCCTGCGGCACGTAACTGGTGGGAGCGACCGGGAGGGAGTAGTCGCGCTCGATGATGTCGATGAAGTCGCCCTCATTGTGCAGCGGGTCCTTGTTGCGGGATTCCGCCCAGGATTCGCCGCCGTTGCCGTTTCCGCCGAGGAACGCTTTCATTTCGTCGGGGGTGCCGTGGGGAATGTTGGACAATCCCTGGAGCGGCAATTTCGCTTGGTTGGTCATGGCCGCGAGCATGTCCCGTCCGGCGGGCGTGTCGGCGCGGGTGGTCAGCACTTCGTTCATGAAGGCGTAGTTGCAGGAGTCGCAGGCGCGGGCGTCCGGCCCGGCCGCGGTGGCCAGGAGCATGGCTCCGGCAGCGAGGCCCGCGCTCCACTGGGGGAGCCGGGCGCGATGGGTGGTCTTGTTTTTCATGGTTGGATTCCAATGAGGATTAGGGAAGGGCTGGCCACCGGACGGATGCCGGTGGATCTTGTGGATGGAGTTTCCGGTGACTGTTTTGGTTTTCATAACGGAGCCAGCATAGGCCGACCGGCCGGCGGTTGCGTTGACCTACGTCAAGAAGGGGGTGGGATTGCGGAAAATTTTGAGAAAAGGAATCGGATTTTTCCAAATGGGCGGCATCGGGAGCATCCTGAGAATGGATGTTTGTTCCGCATTATTCACAAACATTTGCGAAAAACAAGCACCGGCACCATGGCGGTGACCGGGAGCATCAGGCCGAAAATCAGCGCGGCCAGCGCGGCCGGGCGCGGCCGGCCCTCCACGGGAGGGGGCTTTTCCGGATAAGCAATTTTGTTCACGGGCATGAGCTTGGCAACTTGTTGCGGCCCGACCAGCCCGGGCGAGCGGTGGGTGTTGACCGGGATCCGTTCCGGGTGAAAAAATTTTCTTGTCATGATTTTCTCCCGTGGCTCGGTCTGGTTTAAAATCCGGATAATCTTGATCTGGATCAAGGCCCTTTCGCGACCTTTGCCGCACCCTGCCGGTTTTGACGCTTCCCTCAACCACCAGTCGCCATGCCAGACCTTTTAGAACGCCCGCCCTCCACCGGTGAATTCACCATCACGCTCCCGGGCCGCGAGCGCCGCGCGATCCGCCCGGGAGACCGCCGGGTGATTAAACGCAACGGCCAATCCGTGCCCTGGGACGCGGCCAAAATCACGCGGGCCATCGCCCTCGCTTTTTACGACACGCGCCATGCCGGCGCCCCCAATCCCCACCGGGACGACGCCGCGCGGGCCTACGGGCTGGATCCGCACGATTTTCTCAAGGCGGTCGCGATCACCCAGCGGGTCAGCCACATGCTGGAGCTGGCTTACCGGGGCGGGGTGGTGCCCGGCATTGAGGATGTGCAGGACGCGGTGGAAAAGGCCATCGCGGCGGAGGGGGAGTGGGAGGTCGCCCGCGGCTACATTTTATACCGCGAACGGAAAGCGGAAACCCGCATCCGGCGTCACGGGGAAAACGGGTTGGCGGACTACATCGCGGTGGCCAAATACGCCCGCTACCGGCCCGATCTGGGGCGGCGGGAAACGTTTGCCGAGGCGGTGGACCGGGTGGAGGCGATGCACCTGCGGAAATTCGTCCGCCGCCATACGAAGAAACCGCTCTCCGGCCTTTTGAAGAAATTGCCCTCCTCCGGCCGTTTCTCCGGCGAGGCTCTCGGGCACGTCAGTCTCCTGCTCGGCCGCAACACCCTCTCCGACTTGATCGGGGAGGCCTTTGCGGCGGTTCGCGCCAAGCGGGTGCTCCCGTCGATGCGCTCGCTGCAGTTCGGGGGTGAAGCGGTGGAAAAGGGCAACGCCCGCATGTTCAACTGCTCCTTCAGTCCGGTGGACCGGGTGGAGTTTTTCCGGGAGTATCTCTACCTGCTGTTGGCCGGCTGCGGTTGCGGGTTTTCCGTGCAAAAGCACCATGTCAACCGGCTGCCCGCCCTGCCGCGCCGCGCGCCGGAGATGGACCTGCCCGTGCGCCACCACGCCGTGGCCGATACCATTGAAGGCTGGGCGGATTCCCTGCACGAGCTGTTCATGTCGCATTTAGATGGATACAAGGTCGAGTTTGCCTACTCGGCCATCCGTCCCCGCGGCGCTCCCCTGAAAACCTCGGGCGGGCGCGCTCCGGGCCACTTGCCGTTGAAACGGGCCCATTTGGCGGTGGAGAAAATTCTGGACTCCGCCGCCGGCCGCCGGCTCAAGCCGGTCGAAGCTTACGACATCTGCATGCACGCGGCGCGGGCGGTGCTTTCCGGCGGAGTCCGGCGGTCCGCCACCATTTGCCTCTTTTCCGCGGACGACGGGGAAATGATGGCGGCAAAAACCGGGGATTGGTTTCAACAAAATCCCCAGCGCAGCGCATCCAACAATTCCGCCGTGATCGAGCGGGGGAGCGCCTCCCGGGAGGAGTTTCTCCGTTTGTTCGAATCGCAAAAGGAGTTTGGCGAGCCCGGGTTTTATTTCGTCAATGATCCGGAATACGGGTGTAATCCCTGCTGTGAAATCGGACTCAATCCGGTGGTCAGGGGGCCTCTTTCGGAAGAGGACCGGGACCGCTTGCGCGCGCTCGGTTTTCCCGGGGAACTGGACGGGGACATCCGCTTGTCCGGCTGGCAGATGTGCAACCTCACCACCATCAACGGGGCGGCGGTGAAGGAGCCCGGTGATTTTTACCAAGCCTGTTTTCACGCCGCCATTATCGGCACCTTGCAGGCCGCCTATACGGACATTCCCTACCTCGGACCGGTCAGCCGCTACCTGAACGAACGGGAGTCGTTGCTGGGCATTTCCATTTGCGGCATTCTCGACAACCCGGAGATCTTTCTCAATGCCGCCGTGTTGAAAAAAGGGGCGGCCGTTTGCAAGGCGGCCAACGCGGTGACGGCCGCCGCCATCGGCATTCGCCCGGCCGCCCGGCTCACCTGCGTCAAGCCCGAGGGAACCGCCTCGCTGTTGCTCAACACCGGGTCGGGCATCCATCCGCATCACGCCAAGCGCTATTTCCGGCGGGTGCAGGCCAACCGGGCGGAACCGGTTTACCGGCATTTTCGGCAAAGCAATCCCCACATGAGCGAGCCATCGGTTTACCAACCGGACACCGATGACGTCATCACCTTTCCCGTGCAGGCGCCGGAGACCGCGATTTTGCGCCATGAAATCGGGGCGGTGCGGTTTTTGGAATACGTGAAGTTCGTGCAACGCCACTGGGTGATTCCCGGCCGGGCGGACGACCGGTATTCACCGAATCTCGACCACAATGTTTCCAACACCTGCAACGTTTGTCCGGAGGAGTGGGAGGAAGTCGGCCGTTTCATCTGGGAAAACCGGGCTTGGTTCACCGGCATTGCGCTGCTACCCAACAACGGGGACAAGGTGTATGCCCAGGCCCCCCGCGAGGAAGTGACCACCGAGACGGACATCGTCAAGTGGAACAAGCTGGTTTACCGCGCGGTGGATTACACCGCCCTGCGGGAGAGTGGCGACCAAACCAACCTGAAGGAAACCGTGGCCTGCGCCGGCGGCGCCTGCGAATGGGTGTGAAACCGGAAACCGGAAACCGGAAACCTGAAACCTGAAACCTGCTGAAAAAATCCGCATGCCGCCCGCTGAAGCTGGGCGCTCCCCTTGGACGCCGCATGTCGCCGTGGAAAGGAGCGCCGTGCTTTAACCGGCCAATCGAGGCCCCGGGGGCACCGCTTGCATACCGCATGCCGCCCGCTAAAGCTGGGCGCTCCCCTTGGACACCGCATGCCGCCCGCTAAAGCTGGGCGCTCCCCTTGGACGCCGCATGTCGCCGTGGAAAGGAGCGCCGTGCTTTAGCCGGCGAATCGAAGCCCCGGGGGCACCGCTTGCATACCGCATGCCACCCGCTAAAGCTGGGCGCTCCCCTTGGACACCGCATGCCGCCCTCTGTCTGAAGCTGGGCGCTCCCCTTGGACGCCGCATGTCGCCGTGGAAGGAGCGCCGTGCTTTAGCCGGCGAATCGAGGCCCCGGGGGGCACCGCCAAACATCGTGACCCCTTCGGGTTTCCCGGTACCCCAAAAAAGGCCGATAAGGCTCTTTACTCCTTTGGGGTAATGTCCTACCAATGCTTGTTTACATTTGCCGGTGATTCCTGAAATCCCGTAGCATCAAAGAAGTGAGTCACTTCCCAAATCGGTTTTACGGGGGGAAGTGACGGGGCGAAGCTCGCTCTGTTCATTCCGCCTCAGGTAGATTATTTTCGAAATGGGGTTTACTCCTTCTTGTTTG
>PXDN01000103.1 GCA_003566375.1 Opitutia bacterium | reverse complement strand
GGCACCGGCGGTGAAATCGCCTTCTGGGTTAGCCGCGACGAGGGACGGACCTGGACCAAAGAACGCCAGGGGACGCAAGACAGCGAGTTCAACCACACCTACGCCCGCCGCCCGCTCAACGCGCGCGATCCGTTCTTTTCCTTCTGGGCCGATGGTCACGCGGATGCGCTCAGCAAGTCCCGCCTCTATTTCGGCAATGCCGACGGCACTAAGTATTGGAAACTCCCTTACGATATGGACGGCGATTTCGCCGAACCGATTCCGATGAAAGATTGAGATACGGGCTCCTTTTCAAACCGAAGGGCCAATGCCACGAAATCCTGGTTTCCGGCACTTTTACGGGTCGAATGTCTTGGGAGGGATGGGTGCGGGCGACTTTGACGGCCCCTTTCCAATCTTCAGCCGGGAGGCGAAATCACCGCACCCGGTAAAACCGGCGGGGCTGGCCGGCGGCGCCGGAGTCGTGGAAGACGCCTTCCCCGTCGCGGTCGGTTTCAACCGTTCCCGCATGGGTCCAGGTTTGCAAATCGCCGGAAACTTCCACGCGGTGTTCGCCAAACGGTTCCCCGCGCAACCCCAGGCCGGCGGGTTGCCCGGTTTCTTCCCGCAGCAGCCGAACCCCGGGGGGCGGACGGGGAGGGACCGGTTCGTCGGTGACCGCGAAGCCGTTTAGAAAGACGGTCACGGGAGAGGTCGGGTAACCGCCGTCCCCGGTGCGGACCGGTTGGAAAACAAGGGATTGGATAATGCCCCGGGGTGTTTCCAGAACGCCGTTGCCGTTGAGGGTCTCGTTGTTGACGTGCCAACCGGTGACGGCTTCGCGGGGAATGTCGAAGCGCAAGGTGGTCCAGCCGCCGGCGCGGACGCGTTTGCCGCGCGGGGGCAGGGTGACGGTTTGGCCGTCGGCGTCGGCGGGTCCACCGATGAATTCAAAACCGCCGCCGGCGGTTCCCAAGGTGCCGTAATCGCCGGTGGAGGCGGTGTTGCGCACCAGCAACAGCACCTCGATGTCCTGGGTGGCGTAAATGTGGAAACGAACGGTTTTGGAAAAGGAGATGATCGGCTGGCCGAGGGTTGCCTCGGTGTTGTTGGCCGAAACCCGCACCCAGGGGTGTTCCAGTCCCGACCGGAATTGCCAGCGGAGGCGGAGCGCCCGCGTGCCCGTGGCTCCGGATGGGGGAAACTGGCCGGGGCCGACCACCACCGAGTCGCTGACGGCGGGCGGCGGCGCCAGGTTGGCTCTGGTAGAGCCGGAGAAGTCGGGGTTGCGCAGGAAAAAGGCACCGTCCGGAGTCGGCACCGAGGCGATGTTTTCAAAATTGGAAAAGAGGTGGGTGTGGGGAATCGGGTGTTCGTTCATCCGGGCAAAAACCCCGAGGTTGTTGCCGACATGGCGCTCGCTGCCCGGCTGGTTGCCGCTGCCGACGGGAATGTTGACCACGCGTGGAGCGGGATCGGCGAAAACGAGGGTGGTGGAGCCGCCCCCGTCGAGATTGATGGCGTGTATGGCGCCATGCTGGCGGAGCACGCGCGCGACTTCGGCGGTGGTCATGCCCTGGCTGTGGCCGGTGTTGCGCCCGTCCACGGTGAAGAGCAGCAGTTTGCCGTCGGCCGTGACCCCGGCGGCGGTGCGGGGATGCAACCCGTCCGCCCAGGTGGCAATCACCTCGCCGTTTTGCAAAATCAGTTCGTTGCCGCCGACCGCGTTGTAAAGCGGCACGTCGGGAACCGGGTCGAATCCGCTGAAAAAATGCGGGGGCTCATGGGACACGTTTTCCGGCACCGGGGTCACCAGGTTGACCTGATTGTCGGCGGTGATGTTGATGCCCGGCCAGCCCGCGTAAAACGGCGAGTAAACATCGCCATTGGAGGCGGCGATGTTGAGCAGGTTCATGTTGATGCCGGAAACATAGTTGGAGAAGTTGGCGTTGACGCCGATTTGCAGGCCGTGCTCCGTGACGAAACCGCGGGTGGTTTGGTGCGCCGTGTCGCCGGGCAGACCGCCGTTGGAAGGTGTCGTGAGAAATCCAATACCCTTCGCCGCCGGATCGATGGTCAGCAGGCGCATGTCGAGCATGCGGGGAACGTTTTGCCGGATGTGCCGGTGCTCGACTCCCTCAAACGGTTCGCTGATTGTGACGCGGGCGGTTTCGTGCACGAACGGAGCGCTGGCGGCAAAGACCATGCCGGTGGCGGCGTTGAAAAGGAAAAGGGAGCAAACGGACATCGGAAATCGTATGAAATGAACTCGGAGACAACAGGAAACCAACCGTTACCCCGAGTCAACTCCGACGCCCCGGTGCCGATCCGGCGGGATTCCAAAGGGCTGCATGCCCACAGTGCAAAAGTTTGTCAATTTCCGCGAGCCCGGCGTCTGTTCGGCAATCCGGAGGCAATTTTCGCGGAAAAGTGCCCGGTAATCGCTTCCATCCCGAAGCCAAATCATTAGCTCAATTCCGTTTATTTCGCGTTCGTCATTATAGCTGATGACTTTCCCGGCATCCCGGCGATCCATTTCCACCCCCGCATGGCAAAGATGTGAACCCAGCCGGGAAGGTTCTCAGCGGGGCGGGTATTTTTGAAGTTTGCGCTGAAGGGATCGACGGTCGATTCCGAGCACGCGGGCCGCTTGGCTGATGTTCTGATTGCATTCGCTTAAAATGCGCTGCACATGCTCCCATTCCACCTGTTCCAAGGTGGGGGAAACTTGGGCTTTTTGATGCTCCGTGTCATGGCGGTCCTCTCCCCGGAGAGCCCGGTCGATTTGGTCGCCATCAGCCGGTTTGGTTAAATAATCGTCCGCTCCCAACCGCAAAGCCTCCACCGCGGTAGCGATGCTGCCGTAACCGGTTAATACCACCACCCGGGTGTTTTCATCCAGGCGCTTCAATTCCTGAACAGCCGTTAATCCGTTTGGCCCCGGCATCCGCAGATCGACCAGCGCGTGGGTCGGATGAAATGCTTTCGCCGTGCCCAATCCCTCCTCCACTCCAGCGGCCGTCCGGACTTCGTAACCACGGCGTGACATCGCCTTGGCGAGCCGTTCCCGAAAAGTCGCATCGTCTTCAATCAACAGCAGTTTCGGTTTCATCGTCATGAATGTCCGCGCAGGTTGCCGGGAAGGTTAGCTGAACGGTGGTGCCCCGGCCTTCTTTGGAGTTGATGGTGACATTGCCGTTCATGCCTTCCACGAATACGCGGACCACAAACAGTCCCAGCCCCATGCCATCGCCCGGCTCTTTGGTGGTGAAAAAAGGTTCGCCGGCTTTGTCAGCCACCTCGGGTGACATGCCCGCACCGCTGTCTTCCATCACGAACACGATTTCCCCGTTGGATGTCCCGCACCGCAGGACAACGGGTTGGTCAGGCGGGCTGGCTTCGCAGGCGTTTTTCACCAAAACGGCCAACGCTTGGAGCAGGGCGGTTTCCGGAAGTTTCAAGCAAAAGGATCTGTCCGGTAAAGCAAAACGCGTCCTCCGCATGCATTCTTTCGAAAGAAAAGACTTCAATAGTTCCGGTATTAGTTGGACGCGCAATGGCTCGATCACGACCCGGCGGCTCAGGGTGATTTCATTGGCCACGCGGTCCAGCACGGTGCGGCACCGATTGACTTCATTTCGTATCAACTTCGCGTCTTCCAGGCAATGCCGACTCTGGCAGACTTCGCAAACGTGCCTTTCCAAATCCGCGCTCACCACCGCAATGCTGCTCAATGGGGTTGCCAGCTCGTGGGCCAATCCGGCTGACAGAGTGGCTAGCGAGGCAAACCGCTCGTTGCGGGCCGCCGCCGCCCTCATGTCCTTTAGCCGAACTTGTTGGCGATGCAAACTTGCGCTTAGCCGACCCACAAAAAAGGCGATTCCCGTTCCCGCGATCATCATGCCCGCCAGCATGCCCCGCAGGTGGGTTTCCATGTCGGAACAACAAGTCGGGCCGTCGATCCGCTGCAATTCGTGGGGGGAGGAGAATAGCAGAAAAAACCCCAGAGAACATGATCCCAGCACAACCCAGGGTCCCCAGGAAGGAAGAAGGATGGCGGCCAGGGTGATGTGAAGCAGATACAACGAAGAGAAGGGGTTGTGCGCTCCGCCGGTTTGGTGGAGCATGCTTGTCAGCACGGCGGTGTCGAGGATAAGCAAAGCCGCAATCACCGTTATGGAGTGGGAGGAGAGTTTGCTCCGAAATACCTGGGTGGCCGCGTTGGTTGCGGCGGTTATCGCCACGCAACCGGCAAGAAACCCGAGCGGTAAAATGAAATCATAATAGGTGGTGAAAATCAGGATCACCAAAATCTGACCGGCCACGGAAAGCCATCGGAGCCGCAGCAGCCACTGGAGATGAATGTCCAGCCGGTCCCGGGTGCCGATGTCGGCGTGAGAAAAGAGGCCCTTCATCCATCAGGTATATGGATCATCCATCCCGAGCGTCACGAACAAATCGGATGACCTGGGTGCGGCATTTTGCCACATTCCCAAACCGCAAGGTTGTTGGTATGGTGAAGGAATCATGAATTTGCTGAAACCAAGTTTAACCATCCGCACCGGTTTGTTCGCCGCATTTCCCTTGCTCGGAAACGCCGCCCTCATTACCGCCATTCCCGGGCCGGATGATCAAGGCGGCATGATCATGCCAATGGTTTCCATTATCGACGCCGATGATGTCATGAATCCCTCCTCCGGGCGGTTGTCCGTCGCCTTCAATCCGCAGGCGGTTCCGGTTCTTCGATCCTTGGAAGAATGGAGTCCCGGCAGTTGGTTCGCGGAGGCCGCCGCGTGGAGGCCGGACCTCGGTTCTCCAGCTGGAGTGGGGGGCACTCCCGCCGCTAACGCCGGCAACGGGGATGTGTTCAACAACCAGTATGGATTCATGTTCATGTCCATGCCCGGAATGGGAATGGCCAACATCCCGGTCGGCCAATCCCTCGGCCTGCAATTGGTTTCCCTCTCCAGTCCCGACCTGCGTTCCTTCAACTATGTCAACAGCGCCAACCTGTGGGATGAGGTCTTTGCGGGGGCCGGATCCCAAGTGCTCTGGAATGGGTCGATGTGGCACAACTATTTCACCTTGCCCGGCGATACTCCCGCCGGAACTTACACCGCCACCTTTGAGGTGTTTATTGCCGATCAGGAGTTTTCTCCCGGAACCGGTTTCGTTGACTATTCTTCGGCGGCCCTGGCGGCCGCCAGAGACGGCAATTTCGAGTCGGCTTTCATTCACTACGATTTCACGGTCATCCCCGAGCCATCAACCGTGGCGGTGTTCGCGGGTTTGCTCATGTTGCTTTTGGCCCTCGGCCGCAAACGGGTGGAAAGCAATGGCCACCCCTGATCCAGCGACGAGTTCCCGGCGGGACCGCCTCCGCGGTTTCACGTTGGTGGAATTGCTGACCGTGATCGCGGTGGTGACCATTTTGGCCGGACTGGTGATGACCGCCGTCGGGGGAGCGCGCGAGAGGGCCCGTTCCGTGACCTGCCGGAACACCCTGCGGCAGCTGGGGGTGGCGTTTCACTTGTATGCCAACGATCATGGGAACCTGCCTCCCAGTTGGCACAGCGCCGGCGCGCGGCGGCAACAAAACTGGCCATGGGAAATCAGCGGCTATCTGCATCCGTTTCCATTGGTGACACCGGAGGATTGGAGTGAGGTGTTCAACCGGCATTTCCGCTGTGCCGAAGATGACAACCTGGATCAGATGTTTTTTTCCTACGGGCTGAATGTTTATTTTGAATTGGATCCTGATGGCGACAGTTACGAGGGGAGTCCGGAGACGTGGCGGCGGTTCGAGGATGTATCCCGGCCTTCGGGCACTGTTTTGCTGGCAGAGACCCGGCCCGTTGCATTTGGGGATCATTTCATGTGCCACCAATGGAGATCGACCCAGGCCGCCCGCAACGCGGTTTTCCATGACCGCCACACCGGACGTTCCAATTTCCTTTTTGTTGACGGCAGCGTGCGGTTGCTTGCGGTGGAGGAGACTTTTCAACCCGTCGAAAAAATCAACCAGTGGCATCCCGGGCTTTGATGCCGATGGATTGCGCGTTAACACGCGGGCGCCTCTTCAAGGTCGGACGGTTTACGGCCGACGTTGGGCAAACCCGGCGACGCATGGAAGTCCGCCTCGGGAAACAGGGGCAGCACCTCCGCCAGAAACGTGTCGTGAAAAGCGGTCGG
>PXDN01000086.1 GCA_003566375.1 Opitutia bacterium | reverse complement strand
GCCTACCTGGCCGCCGGCCGCCCGGTGCTGGCCAAGCCCCGCACCGGCAGCGCCCTGTTTATTTCCGAGCGGGGGACCGCCATTTCCCGCAAGACGGTTTGGCACAATATCAAAAAACTGGCGCGGGCGGCGGGTGTGGAAAAGCCGGTGAAACCCCATTTGCTGCGGCATTCCTTCGCCACCCATTTGTTGAGCGGAGGCGCCGATTTGCGGGTCATTCAGGAACTGCTCGGGCACGCCAACATCGCCACCACGCAAATTTACACCGCCGTGGAGCCCCGGCGGCTGGTGGATGAACACGCCCGGTTTCATCCCCGCGGCGGCGGCTGACGGTAGATGGGGACAAGGCGGAATTGAAACGGTGTGGCGCTCATGCCGACCGTTTTCCATCACATGGCGCGGCGAAGAATTTGTTTCCGGTCAAACCAGTTGCGTTTTTGGAAAAAAGTATAATAGGATTATTTCCATGAAACTTATTCTACTCGCAACAGCTTTTCTGCTTTCCTTCCTCGCGCCACTATCCGCCCACCCGGTCGGGCACGATGGCGGCTTTGTTGAAACGGTGGTGCATTTTGTCACGCATCCGTTTCATCTCCTGCTGTGGGGTGTCGTTTTGACGGTCGGCATTTTGTTGGGCCGCAGGTCGCTGCGCTCCAGCAAGAAAGATCTGGCCAAGTAAGGGACGCCGGTCGTCCGGCAAGGTTTGAGGGCGTTCTGGCCGGTTGGGTCAGGCTTGAATCACCCGATTCAATTTTCCTGAAACGAAGCCTTCCTCGTCGAATTCCACCTCCTCAAAGCCGAGAGAGCGGATGGAGGCTGTGATTTCCCCGCGCGCGGACATCAGTTGCTCCCAATCCCCGGCGGGAACTTCCACGCGGGCGGTGACGCCGTAGTGGCGCACCCGGCTGACCGGAAATCCGGCGGCTTGCAAAACGGCTTCCGCATCTTCGATCTGCCGGAGTTTTTGCACCGTGATTTCCTCGCCGTAGGGAACGCGGGAGGAGAGGCAGGGGCTGGCCGGTTTGTTCCAGCATTGGAGGGAAAAGTGTTCGGCGGCCTCGCGCACCTCCTGTTTGGACAGGCCGCAATCGGCCAGCGGAGACCGCACCGAAAATTCGGCCGCCGCGGTCAGGCCGGGCCGGTAATCTCCGAAATCATCGGCGTTGGTTCCGTTCAGCACCCACCAGTCGGGTTGTTCCCGGCGCAATTCATCGAGTTCGTCGTAGAGGGTGTGTTTGCAAAAGTAGCAGCGATTGGTCGGATTTTTAAAATAATCGGGGTTGGTGATCTCGTCGGTGGCGATGATCCGCAACCGTATGTCATGACGGCGGGCAAACGATTTGGCCTCCTCCAAATCGGAGAGCTTGAGACTAGCCGAGGCGGAAATCACCGCCTGGGCGCGCCCGCTTCCCAAATGGTGCCGGGCCAGAAACGCAACCAGGGAGCTGTCCACCCCGCCGGAAAACGCGACCAACGCGCCGGGGCAGTCCGCGAACCATGCTTCGAGTCTCTTTAAGGATTCCACATGGAGAGACTTGCCAGAAGCGGCCCCTCTGTCAACTTGGGGACGGAAAGCGTTTTCGTTGCGAATCCGGAAATGCTTTGTGCCAACCGCGGAAATTTTATCATGAAAACGCTTTTGTACCAGTGTCCGTCCGGAATCAGCGGCGACATGAATTTGGGGGCCATGGCCGCCCTCGGGGTGGATCCGGCCGCCCTGGAGGCGGAGTTGCGAAAACTCCCCTATGACGGGTGGTCGCTTCGGTTTGAAAAGGATTCCCGGGGCGGAATCAGCGGAATCCGCTGCGACGTGGTGCTGGAAGAGGAGGGCGATGCCCATCACTCCCACGGCCCCGGGCACACTCACGGCCATGCTCACGGCGCCCATTCCCATACCGATCACCATTTCCATGAAAGCAGCGGGGAGGGGACGGAGCGGGAATCCCCTGGCGACCCTTCCCGCGAAGACCACCACCACCACCATCACCATCACCATCACCATCACCCGCACGAACACTCCCATTCCCATTCCCATTCCCATTCCCACGGTCACCACCATGCCCATCGGAGCTTTGCCGAAATTCGGGAGGCGATTGAGGGAAGCGCTTTGTCTCCGAGGGTAAAACGGGATGCGGTGGCTTGTTTCCGGGTGTTGGCCGAGGCCGAGGGGGCGGTTCACGGCATCGATCCGGAGAAAGTCCATTTTCACGAAGTGGGCGCCATCGATTCCATCGTGGACATGGTGGGCGCGGCGGTGTGCTGGGAACTTCTCGGCGTGGACCGGGTGGTCTGCTCCGCTTTGGAAGTGGGCGGAGGCACCGTGAAATGCGCCCACGGCCGCATGCCGGTCCCGGCGCCCGCCACTTCCCGGTTGTTGCGGGGAGTACCTTACCAGTCGGGCGGGGCCAATGTGGAAACCACCACGCCCACCGGCGCGGCTCTGCTGGTGGGCATCGGTTGCGAGTTTCAAGCCGCCATTTCCGGCCGCCAGCTGGAAACCGGGATCGGCGTGGGGCAGCGTGACACTCCCGCATTGCCCAATGTCCTCTACGCTTCCCTGATCGAGGAGGGGGGAGCAGCCGCCGGCGCCGACGGAGAATCCGGGCTGGAGAGGGATGAAGTGTGGGAACTGGCGGCCAACCTTGACGACATGACCGGGGAGGCCATCGGTTACCTTTGCGGCCAATTGCGCGCGGGCGGGGCCCTGGATGTTTGGCAAACCCCCGCCTTTTTCAAAAGAGACCGCGCGGGCAGCGTCGTGCACGCGCTGGTGGACAAGGAAGGGGTGGACCGCGTGGAATCCCTCTTTTTCACGCACAGCACCACCCTCGGCGTGCGCAGTCAACTTTGGAAGAGAAGCAAACTGCGGCGGGAGATCCGCGAACTGGATACGGAGTGGGGACCTGTCCGGGTCAAACTGGCCAGAGGCCCCGGCGACCTTTCCCGCCACAAATTCGAATACGCGGATGTCGCCCGCGTCGCGGAACAAACCGGCCGCCCGTTTGCGGCCATCGAAGCCGCGCTGGAAAAACTGTGGGCGGAAAACTCCGGTTGAACTTATGGACGCGCGTGAAACATTGCTGGCCCTGCAAGCGGGCCAAATTGACTTGGAGACGGCGGTGGACCGCCTGCGGGGCTATGCCGATTTGGGGCACAGCCGCGTGGATTTGCAGCGGGCCGACCGCAACGGGGCGGCCGAGGTGATCTATGGGGCGGGCAAAACCGCCCGCCAGATCATCGACATCGCCGGCAGCCTGCGGACCAACGGCAACGCCGTGCTCGCCACCCGCGTCGATCCGGAAACGGCCCGCGCGGTGTGCGGGGAATTTTCCGATGCCATCCATCATGAAACCGCCCGCCTTGTTCAAATCGGGACAGCGAATCGGGACAAACCGGCGACCAGAATCGGGGTTCTTTGCGCCGGCACTTCCGACCTGCCGGTCGCCGAGGAGGCCGCTCTGACGGCGGAATTTTTCGGCAACGACGTGGAGCGGGTCCGTGACGCCGGGGTGGCCGGCCTGCACCGGTTGCTGGGCAGTTTGGAGGTGATTCGGAACTGCCGGGTGCTGGTGGTGGTGGCCGGGATGGAGGGAGCCCTCCCCAGCGTGGTTGGCGGCCTGGTGAAAGCCCCCGTTATCGCGGTGCCGACCAGCGTGGGATACGGGGCCAGTTTCGGCGGGTTGGCCGCGTTGCTCGGCATGCTGAACTCTTGTGCCAGCGGAGTCAGCGTGGTGAACATCGACAACGGCTTCGGGGCCGGGTTTCTCGCCAACCGGATCAATCGCTTGTGAGAGCGGCCCTCCGGACTTGGGGATGGAAGGTCGAGGTTCGTGGTTTTGGTCCTCCGGCATCCAGATTTGCCGGACGAGCATGCGCACCTTGATCCCAAGCGCTCAATAACCAACCCAACTGTCGCTGGAGTATCGGGGATGGGCACTTTTTCCTTTTTCAAAATAACGTTTGGCTTTCCCCGTGGATTCTTGCCCCGACGGCGTTTTCCAGTAGAGAGTTCCGTCATGACCAAGTTGAAATCCATTCACAACCTGTTTTTGCCGCGGTCCATTTTCGCAACTTTTGCGTGGTTGTTGGCGGCGGGTTTGCCGCATGCCGCGAGCGGGGAAACCGCCGGAGCGCCGGCCGGGGAAAGCGAATCCCTGTCCGCCATGGATTGGCTGGCCGCCGAGCCGGTGGCGGGAGTGGCCTGGGGCGATCTGTTGGCGGCCTGCGGAGTGTTGTTGCTCGCCGGGCTGGTTCACTTCCTCTTGCGACGGCTGCTGAGCAGGATTTCCGCGAGGGTGCCCGACACCCGGGCGCTGGCGAACGGGGTTCCCGGCGGAGAGAGTGAGCGCATCCAACTGCGGCAGTGGACGGCTCTGACACTGCGGGCGGCCCTCGCGCCCCTGGCGCTGGCGGTCTGGTTTTACGGGCTCTACGCAGCCATCAACCTGGCCTTTCACGCCTACCGGGACACCGGAACCTGGTATGTCCAGACCATCGACTGGCTGGCCAACGTGGTGTTTTTCGTGTTGTTTCTTTGGTTCCTGTTCCGGTTGATCGAAGTGATCGACTTCCGCATCCGCAAATGGGCGGAAAACAGCGAGCGGGTGTGGGACGCCGTTTTCGCCGCCGTGGCGGGCAAGGCGTTGCGTTTGCTGGTGCCGATGGTGGCGGTGATTCTCGGGCTGCCGCTGCTGCCGGTTGGAGAGGCGCTGGCGGTTTTTTTCCGCAACAGTGTCAGCGTCCTCATCGTTTTGGCGGTTTCCTGGATTCTTTACGGGATCGTGCGGGCGTTTGAAGAGACGGTCACGAAAAACTTCCGCGTCGATGTCTCCGACAATCTGCGCGCCCGCAAGCTGCACACGCAGGTGATTGTTCTCAGAAAAGTCGCGGTGGTGGCCATCGCCATTTTCGCCACCGCCTCCATCCTGATGGTGTTTGAATCAATGCGGCAATTTGGCACCAGCATCCTCGCTTCGGCCGGAATCGCGGGCATCATCATCGGGTTCGCCGCCCAGCGGAGTTTGGGCACCTTGTTTGCCGGTTTTCAAATCGCCATCACCCAACCAATCCGGCTCGATGACGTGGTTATCGTGGAGGGGGAATGGGGCCGGATCGAAGAGATCACTTTAACCTACGTGGTGGTCCGCATCTGGGATTTGCGGCGGCTGGTTTTGCCCATTCAGTATTTCATTGAAAGTCCTTTCCAAAACTGGACCCGCACCTCCGCCGACATTCTCGGCACGGTTTTTCTGCACGCCGATTACACCATTCCGGTGAATGCCTTGCGGGAGGAACTGGACCGGTTGTTGAAGAACCACCCGAAATGGGACGGCAAGGTCAAAGGGATCCAGGTGACGGAAGCCCGCCAGCAAACGCTCGAAATCCGGTTGTTAATGAGCGCGGTGGATGCCTCCCATGCTTGGGATTTACGCTGTGACATCCGGGAGAAAATGGTCGATTTCATCCGCCGGGAATATCCCGAAAGCCTGCCCCGTTTTCGGGCTGAGCTGCGGGACACGCCTCCGGGCCAAGGAGATGGCCTGCTTCCCGCCCCGCCGACCGGTTCGTCCTGAGCGTGGTCTGTCCAACCCGCCGCGCCGGATGGCCGGTGGGAAGGATGGGAAGCCGACTTGAGTTTTATCGTCCGTTGGGGCAAAAAATCAGGGGATGAATGATTCCGGTGAAAACGATCCCGAACCGGTGGAGATGCCCATCGACGGCGAACTCGACTTGCACACGTTCCGTCCTTCGGAAGTCGGCAGTCTGGTTCCGGACTATCTCGAAGCCTGCAGGGAGAAAGGAATTCTCGATGTCCGGATCATCCACGGCAAAGGAACGGGCACCCTGCGGCGCACGGTGCTCGCCATTCTCGCCCGGCTGCCCCATGTCGTTTCCTATCGCCAGGCCGATCCCCAGGCGGGCGGCTGGGGCGCGACGCTTGTTCGGCTGCTCCCTCCCGGCAAATCTTGAACGGGGGCGGCGGGAAGGCACCCGCCTGGCGGGCACCTCCAACGCCCCATTGCCGACGCTGATGCAAACTCTCTTGGCGGGATACCAAACGGCTCTTGGGAGCGCCAGCCTTCAGGCGGCGAAGCGACGCCAAGCTTGATGCACGGTGCTGCTTGTCGGCGAATCGCGCAGGCTTGTCTTGGCGGAGAACTAACGGGTTGCCATGCTGAACAGGCGGGG
>PXDN01000397.1 GCA_003566375.1 Opitutia bacterium | reverse complement strand
GTTGATCGGGACCTCGCGTTTGCCCCATCCATAAGTTCCCGATCCGATCGAGGTTCTGCCTGCCTGGCAATGGATGTTGGAAAGCGAGGGACGATGAAAATCCGTGGTTTATTGCTCGATTTTTACGGAACGCTTGTCGCCGAGGATGACGCGGTGATTTCGTCGATCTGCGCCCGCGTGGGGCAATCGCTGGGCGACCTGGAAATGGCCAAGACTTTCGGCAGGCGCTGGTCGGAGCTTTTCACGGAAATGTGTTGTTCGTCGTTCGGGGCAAACTTCCGGACGCAAAAGGCAATCGAGCTGGACTCACTTGAGACCGCGATGAAGGAGGTTGGCGTTGCCGGCGACCCGGAAGAGGCATCGTTGGAGTTGTATGCGTATTGGCAAAGACCTTGGGTGTTTATTGAAGCGACTGCGCCAAGGGGCTCAAGGAAAAAACTTATCGGGATACATCAAAGGAAGAAGAAGTGAAAGCGATGCAAAGGTTTTGCTTGGACGGGGCGGAGGTTGACCTGTGATCTTTGCTTCATAGCCTGCGAAGCCAATGAACAGCATGCGATCTTTCTTCTTTTGTCTCCTGGCCGTATCGGCTCCGCCGACATTTGGCGGAGCGGGTGCCGACACCGATTCCCGGCACCTCGTGATTCTTCACATCAATGACACCCACGGGCGCCTTTTTCCTTATGAATTGGAAACGGGAGAAGAGGTCGGCGGAATCGCGCGCCTTTCGACGCTGGTGCGGAATATTCGGGAAGAGAATGAAGGACGGGTGCTTCTCTTGCACGCGGGGGATATCTTTTCGCGCGGCGATCCGGTGACGGTTCATTATGGCGGCTACGTTAATTTCCGGGCGATGGAACGGATCGGCTTCGATGTGCTGACCCCGGGCAATGGCGAGTTCTACTTCGGCATCGAGAACCTCCAGCGGCAATCCGCGCGCGTTAGCTTTCCGTTAATTCATGCCAACGGTGTCTACAAAAACCATGGCGGATCGATCTTTCCTCCTTACGTGATCAAGGAGGTGGATGGAGTTCGAATTGGGATTCTCGGACTCGGGGTGATTCGCATGTGGCCGCCTTCCTCGCACACGCTTGAGATGCGCGATCCGGTCGAGACGGCGGGGAAATATGTCCCGAAGCTACAGGAGCTGACTGATGTCATCATTGCGTTGACTCACCTCGGAACACCTGCCGACGAGAGGCTTGTCTCCGAAATTTCCGGGATCGATCTCGTGGTTGGCGGGCATACTCACACCCCCCTGTTCGAACCGTTGCGAGTGCCGAAGGGGAATGAGGAGGGAGAGGTTGTCATTGTTAACGCCGGTGGATACATGCGTGCACTGGGTCGATTGGATGTAACGTTGACGAAGACGGAGGAAGGTTTCCGCATCAGCGACGTTGAGGGCGAATTGCTGCCGATCGACGCCGGGATTGAGAAGGATTCTGAAATCACTCGGTTCCTCGATGAATACGCAATACCGCTGGATGAGGTTATCCATGTCGCGGAGGAATCGATGGACAATCCGCCGTCAGGAGAGAACCCAATGGGGAACCTGGTCGCCGAGGCGATGCTGGCCGAGACGCGATCCGAGATCGCCATGCTCGATCGATCCGCGGTTCGAGCGGGAATCGTAGCGGGAGAGGTATTGCTGGCAGACGTCTATCGTATCCATCCCTGGAGGAACCGGGTGGTGAGCCTCCGGCTGACCGGCGCGGAGATCGAGGCAATCCTGTCGCAACACGATATCCTTGCCGCGGGCTGCCGGTTCCGGCGGACCAACGAGGGAATTGAGGATCTGGAGGTGGCGGGAGAACCGGTCGATCCGGAGCGATTGTACCTGGTGGCGGCCGGAGAGTTTTTCGTTCGTCGGCTCGAAGAACCGAAGGCCGGTCGGCCGGAACCCACCGGCCTCCGGGTGAACTCCGCCCTGGAGCGATACCTGAGGCGCGCTGAAGCGGACCAATGCCGGGGCGGGAAACAATGACAGATTTATCCAAAGAGCAGCGGGATTGAGAAATGATCGAACCATCCCAACTGCGTTTTCAGCCACTTTGGAATAACCGCCAGGCGTTTTACGATTTGGCGTGTGAATACTCGTGCGGGCTGGAGATTATTTCCTTCGCCATGACCGGGGTCATTAACGATCCGGAGATCGTTCGGCAGCGGCTTTCCGCCTACAAGGAGGAATTGCCTTCGCTGGATTGTCCGAAGTCTCTTCATGGCGCGTTTATCGATGTTGTGCCCCATAGCGCGGACAGGGCTGTTCGGGAGGTGGCGCGAAAGCGGGTTTATGAGAGCCTCGAAACCGCGGTCGAGTTGTCCTGCTCCGCGACGGTTTTCCACACCGGAATCAATCCGTTGATTCGCAATCCCGGCTATTTGCCCGCTGTGGTGGATGAGCAGGCGGCGTTTTGGGCACAGGCCCTGCGGGATTTTCCGGGAGTGGATATCTATCTGGAAAACATGTGGGAGAGTGACGGGAGCGTGTTTGCGGGCATCATCGAGAAGGTCGGCAGCGACCGCCTCGGCATCTGCTTCGACTGCGGCCATGCGAACGTGTTCGGCGCCGGGGCACCGGCGGACTGGATGCGGGAGTTGAGTGCGCGCATCCCCTACATGCACTGGAATGACAACGCCGGGGATCGGGACAGTGAGTTGGCCCTGGGTCATGGAAACATCAATTGGGAGGCGATGGTGGGCGGACTGGGTCATTTTTCCCGCCAACCGGTGATCGTGTTGGAGGTGGGCGCCATGGAGAAAGTTCGTGAGAGCTTGCGTTATCTGGTCGAGCGGGGCTTCCTGCGGGCAGGGCGGTAAGAAGGCATTTCTCCGGCTCTGACGCATTCCAACGGAAAGGGACCATGCGCCCGCCCGGGAGAATGATGGAAATCTAAAATTGCAAGCGGTTCGTGATTCGACTCGAATCTCTTCACCGCAGTGCTGCGAAACAACAAGATAACATTATGGGCTTGTTCGACACGATTCATCTGAAGACCCCGCTCCTTTGCCCTGCTTGCGGAGCGGAGATTTTCGACATGCAAACGAAGGAACTCGGCGAGACAATGAGCGATTTTCGCATCGGCTCGGTCTTGACCCATAGTCCCGTCCTGTCGGGCATCCTGAAGGAGCGGCTTTGGTGCGACGCCTGCCACAAGGCCGAGAAACCGGGCGACTCCCCCTTGTATTTGGTGATCTGGCACTCCGTGCTTGCGGGAGTCGAACAGGATCCGGAAAAGGCGGCGTCCCGTCTTGGGTCAGTGGACCGCCTCGATCTGATCGGTTGGCTCGACCAGGCGCAACGCCGGGAACGGAAGTGGAAAAGCCGTTTTTACCATTTGCACAGCGACGTGCGTAAATGGCGCGAGCATCTGGCCGAAAAGGACAAACCCGTGCCCGGGGAGCCCGGTGAAAGTGAGGAGACGAAAGAACGCCGCCGGTCATTGCGGCGTCTCTGGAGCCTGGAGGAAGAAATTCTCAAAGCGCCCGATCCTCTCGGCGCCCTCATTGAGAAACATGAGCCTAAAAAAGAGGACGACGAAGACGATGTGCCGGTGTTCGGCTGGTGATTGCGCGGGGGCTTTACTCACTCAATGAGTAAATTTGCATGATTGGTGAGTAAAAAAAGATCATGATTAAACCGAAGAAACTCAGCGCGGGCGACAGGGTTGCCTCGATATCCTTGTCGTGGGGAGGTCCCGGCAAATTTCCGCACCGTTACGAGGCGGGGAAGAAGCAGTTCGAGGATGAGTTTGGGGTCTCCGTCGTGGAGACGAAACACGCTTTGCGCGATCCCGATTGGCTGGCCCGGAATCCGGAGGCTCGGGCGGAGGATTTGATGGCGGCCTTCTCCGACAAAGCGATCCAACCGTATTTGCCGACTACGAAGACGCGGTCGTGAGAACGGTGCGCGGCGAGTATCAACTCGAGGAAATGCCGATCATGACCAATATGGATTTTGGCCACACGGATCCGATGTTCGTAATCCCGTATGGAGTGACGGTCAGAATCGATTCGGCTTGCCGGGAGTTATCGATCCATGAGGCGGCTGTAAGAAAAGCGATTTGATCTCTGTGGCTTTCTCCTTTTGCCTCCGTGTCCTCTAGCGAAGCGGGTGATTAAAGGTGTTTTTGAGGTTACGAAAACCTTGCGGACTCGCGGTCCCAACGCGGTGAGGCGGGACCGCCGATCTGTGTTTCGCCGATCCAATAAGGAGCGGGCAGGCTTTTTGCGAATCAGGGTTTCGATGGCGACAACCTCGGCTCGCGCGGTAAACGGGGCGGCGCGAAAAGTAGTTCTTGAGACCGGCGGCGGGGAAATGCTAACGTAACGCTGTTCTTTTGATGTTTTACCGCGCCGATCCCACTGGGGTGGTTTTCGGTGTTCGCAACTTCTTTTCTTTCGATTATGAAACTGACTTACCACGGCCATTCCTGCGTGCTTCTCGAAACGGGCGGACACCGCCTGCTGTTTGACCCGTTTCTCAGCGGCAACGAACAAGCGGTTGTCAAACCGGAGGAAGTCCGTTGCGACCACATTCTCCTCACCCATGGTCATGATGATCACATCGGCGACACCGCCGCCATCGCCAAGGCCAACAACGCCACCATCATCGCCAATTTTGAAATCGCCTCGTTTTTCGGCGATCAGGGGTTGACCACCCACGGCATGTATCACGGCGGCGCCCACACGTTTCCGTTCGGGCGGGTGAAATTCACCATCGCCCACCATGGTTCCAGTTATTCCGGGCCGAACGGGCGGATCGCGCTCGGCAACCCTGCCGGCATCCTGGTCACGGCGGAGGGCAAAACCGTTTACCACGCCGGGGACACCGGGCTTTTTCTGGACATGAAACTGATCGGGGAACTGGATCCCATCGATCTCGCGATCTTGCCCATTGGGGACAACTTCACCATGGGGCCGGAAGACGCGGTGCGCGCGGCCGACTACTTGGAAACCCGCGCCGTTTTGCCGGTCCACTACAACACTTGGCCGATTATCGAGGCCGACGTGGACGATTTTTGCCGGCACTTGCATTCCAAGGGCGTGCAAGGACATCCGCTCAAGCCCGGCGAATCCATTGACCTTTGAAGACTCCCTCGGAGCCGGTGCGGGATCCGCCGGTGGTCCTTTTTGATTTTGACGGCACGCTGGCCGACAGTTTTCCGGCCCTGTTGCGGGTGGCGGCCCAGCTCGCCGGGGAGGAAAACCGGACCCTGCCGGATGCGGGGGAAATTCGCGCCCTGCGCAAGCTGCACACGTTGGAATTGTTGCGCCGCAGCGGGATACCGTTGGCCCGGGTTCCGTTTTGGCTAAAACGGGTGCGTCGGCGGCTCGCCTTGGAAACTCCCGGCATGCAGTCGTTTTCCGGCATGGAGGAGGCGTTGGCTGGTTTGCGGAAACGGGGTGCCCGCCTGGGGATCATCACCTCCAACGGCGAGGAGGCCGTGCGGTTGTTTCTGCGCAACCACCGGTGGGAGCCGTGGTTCGATTTGGTGGAAACGGGATCGCCCCTGTTTGGCAAAGCGCGACTCATCCGCCGGGCGGCGCGGCGGCTGGGCGCCGGGGAGCCGGGCCGGGTGTGGTATGCCGGGGACGAGTTGCGCGACATCGAGGCGGCACGGGAAGCGGGGGTGCGGTCCGCCGCCGTCACCTGGGGATTCAACGACCCCGAAGTGCTGGCCGCTGCCGGACCCGACGCCGTGTTGCGGCATCCGGCGGAGCTTTTGTCCCTTGCGGATTGAGTCACGGAGGCACTCTGCGAAGCTCTTTTGGAGACGGTTTTACCGAACGGCTCCTGGGAGCGCCGGTCTTCAGACGGCGAACCGGAAGCCCGCGGTATTCGCTTGCAAAGCGCATGTCGCCCGCTTAAGCGGGGCGCTCCCTTGCATCCTCGTTGTGTCCCCACAACTTCGGGAAGCGTCCGGCGTGCGGGGTGCCGGAAAACCTCTTGTCGCTGGCGGCAAATGCGGGAATGATCGCAAGGCGCGTTACAAAAATGCTGGAACCTCGGGCGAAAACCTTAATCACTATCGGATTCGTTTGCATCTCCGTCAACGAATCACCAGTTCACGGTTGAAGGAACCGTTCCTCATCACACAGTCTCGTTCATGAAAGCAATGTTTGCCAACAACCCGTCAGCCGCCGGGGTTTTCCCCGGGGGAAGCCCGAATCGGCGGCGCGCCCCGCGGGCGACCGTTCCCGGGCGGGCCGCCGGCAGCCGCCGGC
>PXDN01000111.1 GCA_003566375.1 Opitutia bacterium | reverse complement strand
GCTTCGGCAATTTCGACACCGGCGCGGGTGCGGCCAAAATCCCAAATCACCCCGGAGGTTTCGGCTCCGGCGCTCCAAGTGCGGGAATCACCGGTGAACAGATCGCCGGGAGAGAGCGAGGCGGTTCCGAGCAGGGCGGTCAGATTCAGCCTGGGAAAGCGGGCCGCGCGGGCCACCCCGACGCGGGCGGCGGCGGCCTCCAACCCGGCTTCAGCGGCGCGGATGTCGGGTCGGCGTTGCAGCAGCTCCGAAGGCAACCCCGACGGGACCGCGGCGGGAATCGCCAACGGGTTGTCCAAGTCCGGCCCGCGCCCGAAACCGTTCCAGAGTTCGGACGGCTCCATGCCGACAAGCACGCCGAGGGCGTTTTCCAACAGGCGGGCGGATTGGCGAAGGGGAGGAATTCCCGCCCGCGCGGTCTCCAGCTCGGAGACGGCTTGTTGCAGGGAAAATTCATCAATGGCGCCGAGTTCGCGGCGGACATCCTCCAATCGGGCGGTTTCCTCCCGGGCGGCCACGGTTTCCTCCAGTAGCGCCAGCGAGCGCAGCGCGGCCCGCCACGACACATAGGTGGTGACCACATCGGCGGCAACTCTACGGCGGATGCCCTCGCGGGCATGCAGATTTTCCCGCAGCAAAGCCTCCGCGTTTTCCCGTTCCCGCGCCAGGCGGCCCCACAAATCGACCTCGTAGCTCAGGAGTCCCGCGATTACAAAACGGTTGTCCGTCCGCGCCCCCATTCCGGGAATACCGAAAGCAGCGCCCGATTGGCGTTCGCGGGCGGCGGAGGCCTGGCCGTCCAAACGCGGCCATTGTTCCGCGCGCGTTAGACCGAGGCGGGAGCGGAAGGCTTCGACGCGGGCGGTCTGGACGGCGATGTCCGGATTTCCATCCAAGGCCCGGGCGACCAACTCATCGAGAAACGGATCGTCCCACTCCCGCCACCATGCGGCGCCGGTTCCCTCCTCCTCCGCGAGCGCGGTGGAATCCCAGGTCTCGGGCAAGGCTGTCCCGGGCACCCGGTGCCCGGAGGTGCTGGCGCATCCGCCGAGAGCCACTGCGGCGGCTGCGAAAAGCAAGACACGCCCGGAAGCGGCGGAGGAAAGGATGTGGCTACAATCACGCATGGCGATGACGGCGTTCGCGGTTCCAGGTGGCGATGTTGGAAAGCAATTTGTAAAACAAGGCCACAAACGGGAGCGCCACCGTGCTGGCGATGACCATGCCGCCGACCACCACCGTGCCGATCTCCTGACGGCTCGCCGCTCCCGCTCCGCTGGCGAAAACCAACGGCAAAGTGCCGATGATAAAGGTCAGCGCGGTCATCAAGATCGGCCGGAAGCGCTGGCGGGCGGATGTCACGGCGGCATCGTAGGCGCTCATGCCCGCTTTGCGGTTTTGGGCGGCGAACTCGACAATCAAGATCGCGTTTTTGGCCGCCAACCCGATCAGGACCAGCAGTCCGACCTGAAAATAGATGTCGTTGGGAAATCCCCGCAGAGACGAGGCCAGGGCCGCGCCGAGAACGGCGAACGGCACCGCCGAGGCGACCGCCAACGGAAGGGTCCAGCGTTCGTATTGGGCGGCCAGAATGAGAAACACCATCAACAAGCCGAGGCCGAAGGCGGCCCCGCCCGCTCCGGCGGCGGCATCGAGTTGGTAGGCCTCGCCGATCCAACCAAGAATCGTGTTGGCCTCGCTGTTTATGTCATTCGCGACCGCCTCCATCGCCGCCTTGGCCTGGCCGGTGGTCACCCCGGGGACCGGATCGGCCATCACCCGCGCGGCCGGGAAGAGATTGAACCGATTCAGCACGTCCGCCCCGCGCGTCCGTTCCAAGGTCACGAACGCGTCCAGGGGCACCATTTCACCGCTCCCGGAGCGCACCGAGACTTTGCGCAAATCCTCCGGTCGCATGCGGAAGTCGGCTTCCGATTGCAAGGTGACTTGCCAGAGACGGCCGGCGTAACTGAAATCATTCACATAAAGGGAGCCGAAGGTTCCGCGCATGGCGTCAAAAATGTGGGTGATCGATACCCCCATGGCCCTGGCTTTCTCCCGGTCCACCTCGGCTCGGTAGCGCGGGATGCCGGTTTCGAGGGTGGTGCGGACATTCATCAACTCCGGCCGTTCGGAGGCGGCCGCCACGAACCGCCCGGCGATGGCGGCGATTTCCTCCGTGTCGGCCCCGCCCCGCACCTGCAGGTAGCCCTCCACCCCACCGGTTAGGGAAAGCCCCTGGATCGGCGGAGGAACGAACGAAAGCACCATGGCCTCCTCGATGCCCATGCCGATCCCCATGATTTGATTGGCGATTGAGGCGGAGTCCTGACCACGGCCGGTCCGTTCACGCCACGGCGCGAGGTTGATGAACCCAACCCCGCTGTTGGTCCGCAGCGAGCCGGCGAACAGGTCGAATCCACCGAAGGCGGTAAAATCGGTCACCTCGTTCAACTGGATCACTTGGGAGGCCAACCGGTCGCGAACCTCCTCCGTGCGGGGGAGCGCGGAGACCGGCGGCAAATTGAACACCGCGAGCACCACTCCCTGGTCCTCCTGCGGAACCAATCCGGTCGGCATCCGGTTCAAAACGAAAACCGTCCCCCCGATGGCCAGCGCGAACAACGCCACGCCGATCCCCCATTGGCGGAGGATCAGGCGGACACCGAAGACGAAGCTGTCGGTCAGTTTGTCAAACCCCTTGTTGAACCAGCGAAAAGGGGCGGCCACTTTTTTGGGTTCGCGGTCCAGCAAGGCCGCGCACATGGCCGGGGTGAGGGTCAGCGCCACCACTCCCGAAACCACCACCGACACGGCAATGGTGACAGCGAATTGGCGGTAAAGCTCGCCCGACAGCCCGCCCAAAAACGTGACCGGCGCAAAGACCGCCACCAGCACAAGCGTCGAGGAAACGACGGCTCCGGTAACCTGCCGCATGGTTTCGATGGCGGCGTCGCGGGCATTCATCTTTTCCTCACGCATGAGGCGTTCCACGTTTTCCATCACGATAATGGCGTTGTCCACCACGATGCCGATGGAAAGCACCAGTCCGAACAGCGTGAGCAGGTTTACCGAAAACCCGAACAATTGCATCCCCGCAAAGGTGCCGATGAGCGAGACCGGTATCGCCGCCACCGGAATCAAGGTGGCGCGCAGGTGCTGGAGAAACAAAAACGTCACCAAAACCACCAGCAAGGTGGCCACGATCAGCGTGATGAACACCTCGCGGATCGAGACCTCGACGAACTCGGTGGTGTCGTAGGGAATCGCAAACTCCATGCCGGGCGGAAACCGCTCCGCCATTTCGTTCAACGCCGCCCGCACGGCGGTGGCGGTGTTGAGCGCGTTGGCCCCCGGCTCGAGATATACCCCGATCGGCACCGCCGGTTCGGCGTTGTAGGTGGCGGAAAAGGCGTAGGTTTGCGCTCCCATCTCGACCCGCGCCACATCCCCCAGCCGCAGGGTGCCCCCGTCTTCCAGGGAGCGGAGAATAATCCGCTCAAACTCTTCCGGAGTGGAGAGCTGGCCGCGGGTCGTCACCGCGTAGGTGAAGGCCTGACCGGAGACCGATGGCTCGGCCCCGAGGGAGCCGGCCGCGTATTGCGCGTTTTGTTCGCGAATGGCGGCGGCCACGTCGGTCGGCGTCAGGCGGTGTTCGGCGAGCTTGTCAGGCGAGAGCCAAACCCGCATGGCGTAATCCTGGGCGCCGAACAGCGAGGCGTTGCCGACTCCGGGAATCCGCACCAATCCGTCGAGGATGTTGAGCAGGGCGTAATTGCTGATGGAGAGGGTGTCGTCGCGGCTCGACCGCAGAACCGGCACCATGAGAATGTTGGTCGAGCGGGCCTCCACCCTCACCCCGAGTTCGCGCACCAGTTGGGGGAGCCGCGGGGCGGCGGCCTGAACCCGGTTGTTGACGTTGATGGCCGCCTGATCGGGGTCGGTGCCCATCGCAAAGGAGACGGTGATGGTCAGGGTGCCGGCGTCCGTGCTGGTCGCCTCCATGTAAATCATGTTATCCACCCCATTGATCTCCTGCTCCAGCGGCGCGGCCACCGATTCGGCCAGGACCCGCGCGTCCGCCCCGGGATAGGCGGCGTTGACCACCACCTCGGGCGGCACCACGTTTGGATATTGCTCGACAGGCAGATTCCAGAGGGCGATGCCGCCGGCGATCACGATCAGGAGTGAAATGACCGAGGCAAAAATCGGGCGGTCGATGAAGAAGCGGAACATGGCGTCAGCGCTCCTTTCCGTTGGCGGCGGAAGGCCGCACTTCCATGCCGGATTTCAAGGTGACGTGCCCGTTGACGATCAGCCGGTCCCCGGAAACCAACCCGTTGAGAATAATTTGGCGGCCGTCCACCACCGGTCCGAGCGACACGGACCGGGATTGAGCGGTATTCCCCTCCCCGATCACAAAGACCCGCGGACCCTCCGCACCCTCCGCCACGGCAACCGGATCGATGGCGAACACGTTTTCAAGTTTTTCAACCACGAAACGGACGCGGACAAATTCACCTGGCACCACCTTGGTCTCCGGATTGTCAAAAACGGCGCGCGCCCGCACCCGGCCGGTGGCCGGGTCAACCCGGTCGTCGATGAAATCGACACGTCCGCTCAACTCTCCCCCGCCGCCGGGCAGCGGCAAATGCGCCTTCCGCGAATCCACGCCGCGCAACCGCGCGGCCTCTCCTCCGGTCATGGAAAAATAAACGCGCAGGGGATCGGTTTGCACCAAGGTGGTCAGCAGCGTGCCCCGGTCCACTAAACTGCCCTCGGGCATGACTTCGAGCGACGCGCGCCCCGCCACCGGAGCGGCCACCGTGGTGTAGTCGAGATTCAATTGGGCCTCGGCCAACGCCGCCTTCGCCGTGGCCAAACCGGCTTCGGCCAACTCGAATTCGGCCAAGGCCCGGTCCCGCTCGCGGTCGCTGACGGCATCCCTTCCGTGCAACCCGGAGACCCGCCGCCACTCCCGCTCCGCCTGGCTGGCGGCGGCCCGCGCGTTGGCCACATCGGCCTCCGCGCGGCGAACGGCCAGCTCATACGGTGCCGGATCGATGCGGAACAACGGCTCTCCCTTTTCCACCCACTCGCCCTCGACGTGGAGACGCTCCTCAAGAATTCCGCCCACGCGGGCGCGGACCTCCACCTCGCGCCAACCGCGTGCCCGGCCGGGGTGCACCGCTTCGATCTCAACATCCCGGGAGGCCACCTCCACTCCGGTGACCGGCGGGGGCGGCATCCCGCGGCCGGCGTCATCCGTGCGTCCGCCGCAGGCGGTGACCACCGCCGCCGCCACCGGCAGGAACCAGATGAACGGTTTGTTTATGCGATAAAGAATCGTTTTCATGACTGTTTGGGTTGGCGCGGTTTTACGGCGCGGGCTTTTTCCGCAGGGGTGGAAGACCGGCGGTCGTCGGCGAGAATGCCGTTCAGCAAAATCTCCAACAAATCCTCCGCCTGTTTCCTGAAAGAGATTTTCCGGCCCGAAAAATGATTGGTGAAAATCGCGCCGTAGAGGGTGTCGTTGAAGATCTCGATGATCCGGTCCACCGGCATGGTGCGCACCACGCCCGCTTTCATCGCCTCCAGCAAAAAGGCGCGCCGTTTGGGGTTGTTGCGCTCCTTGTGAACGAAGTAAGTGCTTTTTTTGCGGTCACGAAACTCGGCGCGCTCGATGATCAACAACTCAACCAGCTCGGGGTGCCGGTCAAAGTAGCCGAGGTAAGCCAGCACGCCCCTGCGAATAATTTCCACCGAATCGACATCCCCGGCCATCTCTGTGTCGATTTGGTCGCTCAATTCCTGAATGCCCGCGTCCACCGTGGCGAAAAACAAATCTTCCTTGGAAGGAAAATAGCGGTAGATGGTCCCCTTGCCCACGCCCAGCCGGTCGGCCAGCACCTGCACGTCCGCCTGCGGGTAGCCGAACTCCGCGAAGAAACGGGCCGCCTCCGCGCAAATCTCCTGGCGGCGCCGCTTGGCCAGCCCCGGATCCACCGGACGTCCCCGCTTGTTTGAAATCGAATGCATGACAAGAACTATTTACTTGACGGACCCGTCCGTCAAATAAACCAGCCCATTGCTATTTTGTTATTAGCCTGAACGGGAAAGCCCAAAAGCCGCGCTTTTGGGCAGGCGGGTTAACCGAAGACCGGCCACAACCCGTTTTTACGCGACTTTTCCCGGGTTTCGGGTTTCTTTCCAACCATGATCAGCCGTCTTTTC
>PXDN01000376.1 GCA_003566375.1 Opitutia bacterium | reverse complement strand
GTGCGCGGACATGTCCGCGCTTTTGCTGGGGGTGACATGTCGCCCCGCTTGAAAGCGGCGACATGTCGCCGCACTCCAAGGCGCTTCGCTCAAAAGCGTTGCCCGTCCTTTATCGCTAAAAAAAACCTCCGTTCCCGGTTGGGAACGGAGGTGCGTAAGTTGCGGTTGTGCCGAAAAGCGCTCAGGCGTGGGCGGTGATTTTTTCGGTCAGATCGGCTTTGCTGGTCAGGCCGACGATTTTTTCGACCACTTGCCCGTTCTTGAACAGAAGCAGGGTCGGGATGTTGCGGATGCCGAACTTGGCGGCGATGTCGCCGGCTTCGTCCACGTTGACTTTGGTGATGCGGACTTGCCCGTCGAGTTCGGTGGCCAACTCTTCCAGGATTGGAGTGATGGCCTTGCACGGGCCGCACCACGGTGCCCAGAAATCAACCAAGACGGGGGTTTCGCCCCCGGCCACGGTTTCATCGAAAGTGGAAGTGTTCAGGTCTTTGATATTAGCGGACATGGTGTCAGGATTGATAAATTTGAAAGAGGAGAACGGCAAACGCCACGACCACCCCGGCGGCCACGAGATCCAAGAGCAGGCCTCCCATGGAAACGCCTTTGGATTCTTTTTCCGCCACCGGATCGGCGGCGGCGGGCTTGGGGGACGGCGGCGGGAAATTCGGGCGGGGCGGCGGCGGAGGTGGTGGTTTTCCTGCGCCGGGCTTGCCAAAGGCCGGGCCCGGACGAGGTGTGGCGGGAGGCGGGAAAGCCTTGGGCTTGGGAGCGTCGCCGCCGGTTGCTCCCGGTTTAGGCTCGGCGGGAGGGGGTGTTCCGGAGGCGGGGGCCGGTTTTTCCGGGGACTCGGCCGGTTTCGGCTCTTCTTTGGCTGGAGTGGCTCCGCCGCCCAGCTTCAAGCCGCGGGGTTTGGGCGCTTCCTCCTTGGAAGCCGCCGGGTCGGGCTTGGTTTGGGCTTCCGCCTGTTTTTGCTCCGGATCGGGTTTGGGGGCTTCCGCCGGTTTGCCCTCCGCGGAGGGATTGCCAAGGGAGATTTTCTTTTCTTTGTTTTCCTCTGTCATAAATAAAGCGTTTTAAGCATTAAGCGGCATTGGGGAACGGTTGACAAGACTGAAACACCCCGGTTTGCCGGGCATCAGGCGGGGCGGGAATGGTGAATGATTTCCCGCAGTTCCTCCCGTTCCACCGTGCCGAGGGTTTTCCCCCGTTGTGCGAGGGTTTCCATGGTTTTGAGCGCGGTTTCAGTCATGCGCCCGTGGGTTTCCTCGGATCCGCCGGCGAGAATGAAGTGTTCGGCCCGGGTGAGCCGTTTGTGCCCGTCATCATTGTCGAGGCCGATGCCGACCAGCAGACCTTCACGATTCCTGATTTTGCCCATCAAGGTCACCTTCGGTTGGTTCGGCATCGTTTTCAAGTTCATTCTCCCCGCAACCGGAGAAGAAGATTTCGCTGAAGGATTCATCCTGCCAAACTTTGATGCGCCTGAGCCGGACCAGTTCGAGCACCCCCAGAAACGTGGAAATGACAAGTTTGACGGTGGCGGGAGTTTCGTTGTCAAACAGGGACGAGAAGGAGCGCGTTTCTCCCGCGCCGGTGATTTCCAAAAGGTATTCCATGCGTTCGGCCACGCTGACCGGTTCATCGTGAATTTCACCCACCACCAACTTTTCGGAGAGCCGGCGGAGCACCTGGTTGAACGTGTGCCAAAGGTCGAGTTTGTCCACCGGTTGCAGCGGGCGCTCCACCGCTACCGCCTTGGAGGCGGGCACGACCCGGGGCAGCAGGTCGCGTTGTTGCCGCATGAGGCGGTCGATGTCCTGCCCGGCTTGTTTGAACCGCTGGTATTCGAGCAACTGATGCACCAGCTCCCACCGGGGATCAAACTCCTCATCGTCGGCGTTCGGGTCAGTGGTTTGGATGGCCTTGGGCAGGAGCATGCGGCTCTTGATTTCCATGAGGGTGGCGGCCATGACGAAAAACTCCCCCGCCACGTCGAGCTGCAACTGCTCCATTTCGTAGAGAATTTTCAAATACTGCTTGGTGACCATCTCGATGGGAATGTCGTAGATGTCGATCTCCTGCTTGCGGATCAGAAAAAGCAGAAGATCGAGGGGACCCTCGAAGGCCGGAAGCCTGACGGGATAGGCGGTGTTGGCGAGCACGGTGGATATGGTTGATGGATGGGTGGGTGCGGATGAAAAATTGGATTCAAAACGCGAGATAGGTAAAGGCCACTCCGAAACTGGTCGAAGCCTCGCGCCCGGCCCCCGAACGAAACACCACTTGGTATTCGATCTGCCAGGTTTGGTGGAGATTTTGCGCCAGAGAATAGGCTTGGCGGGTGATCCGGTTCAGGTCGGCGTCGTAGCGGATGTCGGTTCCCACCGAATAGACTTCGTTGAGGCGCAAGCGGTAAAACAGGCTGTATTGTTCCAGCTCGTTTTGCAGGTATTCGGAGCCGAAACGGAGCGACCACGCGCCCGCGTCGGTCAAGGTGAGGCCGGTGTTGATCTCCCGCGTTTTGGGATCGTGGGGGGAGAGCCGGTTGAAGAAATCCAAGGTCAGCCAATAAACCGGGGTGAAGCGGGCCTCGGTGTAAACATCGGAAACCAACCGCTCCTCCGCGCCGCGGGAAAACCGCAGGTCGTTGGCCACAAAGAGCGACAGCAAATCGCGGGACCCGTATTCCGGGTGGCGGGTTTGGATCAGGTTGTCGAGGCCGTAACGCAACGTGTGGAGTTCGTCCATTTCGTCGATGTGCCGGATTTCGCCGAGGCCGAGCGGTTGCAAGTTGGTGGTGAAGACCCGCCGGTCGATTTGCGGAATGTAGGCGCGCCCCCGGTCGGCCTTGGGAACGTGGCGGTATTGGATTTTCGGCTTGGCCACGTGCCGGATGCCGTCGATGCGCCAGAGTTCGTTCCGGTAATCATGAAGCGCGTACGCGCTGATCTCCAAATCGGCGCCGATCTCCCCCAAAAAACGGGTGTAGTGGGAGCGGTCGCCTTCCGCCCGGTCGTAGTGGGTAACCCGGCCACCGATCGTCGGGGTGAAGGTCAGCCAGTCGGTGACGAAAAACGGCCGGTTGAGGTTGTAGTAAAAATCGGCCCGGTTGGCGCGGGCTTCGATGGCCGCCAGCGGATCCTCCTCCCGCAACACGGCCGCCCCGGCGTGGAAGCGCTGGTAAACGCCCGCGCCGACCTCGCGGGGCATCAGGTCGAAACGGACTTCCGGCAGCCGTTCGCTGACGATGGCAAAATCGTTGGGGGCAAACCGGGTGAAGGCGGACACGGTGTAACCGGTTCCCAAATACGAAGCTTCCAGGAAGTTGTCCGGGTACTGATTGTCGTTAAAGAGGCGGGAGCGGAAATCGCGGGTCACCTCCGAATCGCTCCAGAGATTCACCACCCCGGTCAGTTCGAGGTTCTCCTCGAAGCGCTGTTTGTGCCGCCATTCGGCGTAGCCGCGGGACCGGTCAATCGGGCGGTCGAGCCGGTCGGTGCCGAGCTGCTCGGCGTTGCCGCGGTCGTGAATGTATCCGGAATGAAGCCTGCCCTGTACGAAATGCGAATCGTTATCGAAGTAATAATCGGCGCCGGGGCCGAACAGGAAACCGCGGCGGGAGAAGTAACCGGTTTCCACCCCCGGGGAGAGCCAGGGCAACATCGGGGTGCGGGTGTCCACCGTGGCATAGGTGCCGAGGTTGCTGGAAATCCCCGCGCTGGTGGAAAACTCGGTGCGCATGGCGTCCAGGCGGCGGCTGTAATACGGCACGTAAAAAACCGGCACCCGCCCGATCCGCAGGGTGGCGTGGCGGGCTTGCACGCTGTCATCCACCCGGTAGGTGGCGGAACGCACCCGCACGTTGAGGGAAAACGGATTGGGTTCACCCAGGTACATCGTGGTGGAACCGAGTTCGAGGTAATCCTCTTCCAGGCGCAACTCTTCGGCGAATCCGTGGAGGGGAGGGGAGCCAAACCGGGCGTTGCGGGCGGTGGCGAGATTGTCGCCCACATCATAGCGGACGCTGTCGGCGGTGGCCCGCAGGGCCGGGCTGGTGATGATGACGTTGCCACTGGCGGAAGCCCACCCTTCGGCCTGCCGGAAAATGATTTCATTGGCCGTCAACAGGCTCCCCCCGTAGCGCAGCTCGGCGTTGCCCCGGGCGATCATGCGGAGATCCTCGCCGGTGCCTTCAAAAACAATGGGCTCGTCGGAAGACAGTTCCAACTCCGCCCGCGCGGGTGCGGGCCAAACCGCCAGGGCGGCTCCAAGTGCGAGAATGGCCAGGCTGCGCGTCATGCCCGGCCCCCCGCGGGAGGAGTCGGGCGTTTCCGGCGGGCCGGTCGCGGCGAAAAAAACTGGTTGAAGTCTCGCACGGTCACAATCGGGTGGATTTTCCGCTCCGGCGGGGCCATCCCGCAAGCGCGAAATTCATTTCAAGCCGGGGTTGCCGGTCCGCGTGTTTGGTGGATGGGCAAAAATGGGGTAGGGTGGGGCATGGCCAAATCAAACGTTCATCGAAAAGAGAGAGATTCCATGGGGGAAATGGACGTGCCCGCCGAAGCGCTTTACGGGGCGTCCACCCGGCGGGCCGTGCTGAATTTTCCGATCAGCGGCCACCCGATGCCCGCGGCCTTCATTCGCGGCCTCGGCTTGGTCAAGTGGGCCTGCGCCACCGCCAACGGGGAACTCGGCCGGCTGCCGCCGGAAAAGGCTTCCCTCATCGCCCAAGCCGCCATGGAAGTGGGCGAGGGCGGGTTGACGGACCAGTTTCCGGTCGATGTGTTTCAAACCGGTTCCGGCACTTCCTCCAACATGAATGCCAACGAGGTCATCGCCAACCGGGTTTCCCAACTGGCGGGCCGGCCGGTCGGCTCGCGGGAGCCGGCGCACCCGAACGACGATGTCAACCTCGGCCAGTCCTCCAACGACATCATTCCGACCGCCCTGCACGTGAGTGTGGCGTTGGCGGCCGCCGGGGATCTGGCGCCGGCGCTGGATCACCTGGCCGGTCACCTGCGGCGCAAAGCCGACGATTGGGAAACCGTCGTCAAGATCGGCCGCACCCACTTGATGGACGCCACTCCGCTGACCCTTGGGCAGGAGTTTTCCGGATACGCCGCCCAGGCCGCCAAAGCCGCCGGGCGCGCCCGCGCTTGCGCGGAAAAACTTTGCGAACTCGCGGTGGGCGGGACGGCGGTCGGCACCGGCATCAACGGCCATCCCGGCTTCGCGGAAAACGTGTGCCGCCTGTTGGCCGACAAAACCGGAATTCCATTCCGGGAGGCGGCCAACCACTTCGAGGCGCAGGCCGCCCGCGACGACTGCGTGGCGGTCGCCGGGGAATTGACCGCCATCGCGGCGGCCCTGGCCAAAATCGCCAACGACATCCGCTTGCTCGGTTCCGGCCCGCGCTGCGGATTGGGGGAGCTGCGCCTGCCCCCGACCCAGCCCGGTTCCTCCATCATGCCGGGAAAGGTCAATCCCGTGATGAGCGAGATGCTGGCGCAGGTGTGTCTCTACGCCAACGGACTTGCCAACACCGTGGCCATGGCGGGGCGGGAGGGACATTTCGAACTCAACGTGAACCTGCCCCTCATCGCGCATTGCCTGCACGAGGCGGTCACCTGCCTGGCCAACGGCAGCCGGGTTTTCGCCGACCGGTGCGTGGCCGGGCTGGAAGCCGATGAGGAGCAATGCGCCCAATCCGTGCAACGCTCGCTGATGCTGGTGACGGCCCTGAATCCGCACATTGGATACGACCGGGCGGCGGCGGTGGCCAAGCGGGCCTTCCAGGAGAACAAAACCCTGCGGGAGGTCGTTCTGGAGGAGGGGTTGCTGGATGAGCAAACCCTCGACCGCGCGCTCGATCCGATGACCATGATCAAGCCCGCCGAATGATAAAGGGGCCTTGATGGCGGCGTTGCAAGCAGGAGCGCCCCACTTCAGTGGGCGGCATGCGGTGGGCAAGCGGTCCCGCCGGGGCCTCGTTTCGCCGCCTGAAGGCTGGCGCTCCTTGCTGAGGGCATGCGGTGGGCAAGCAGGAGCGCCCCACTTCAGTGGGCGACATGCGGTGGGCAAGCTGTAGCCCCGGGGCCTCGTTTCGCCGCCTAAAGGCTGGCGCTCCTTGCTGAGGGAATGCGGTGGGCAAGCAGGAGCGCCCCACTTCAGTGGGCGGCATGCGGTGGGCAAGCGGTCCCGCCGGGGCCTCGTTTCGCCGCCTGAAGGCTG
>PXDN01000368.1 GCA_003566375.1 Opitutia bacterium | reverse complement strand
TCTCCAGCCGCCGCCGTTCGCCGCCGCTGAGGGTGTAGGCTTTTTGGCGGGCGAGGTGGGTCAGGTGAAGTTCCTCCAAATGCCGGTCAACGACTTCGCGGCGGGCCGCTTTGGACAACGGCAGGGTTTCGGCGATGGCGCGGATGTTCTCCTCGACCGTCAACTTGCGGAAGACCGACGGCTCCTGCGGCAGGTAGCCGAGGCCGAGGCGGGCGCGTTTGTACATCGGCACGCGGGTGACGTCCCTGTCGTCGAGCTTCACCCGGCCCTCGGTGGCGGGCACCAGGCCGACGATCATGTAAAACGAGGTGGTTTTGCCGGCGCCGTTGGGTCCGAGCAGGCCGACGATTTCGCCGCCGGAGACCTCGATGTTGACGCCGTTGACGACCCGGTTTTTCCCGTAAACCTTGACCAGGTTTTCCGTGGAGACGCGGGAAACGGCTTCCGGTCTCACGGGGGGTGCGGGGGCCTCCGCCTCGTTTGGACTGGCGGCGGCCTCAGGGTTCACGGGGAGATTCCTCCGGCGGGCGCGTCCGCCCGGAACCGGGCGAAAAATCGGGCAGGGAAGGGAGGGTCACGCGGGCGCGTTGTTCGGTCGTTCCCTCGACCACCGCCTGACTGCGGTTTTGGTCGAGCACGATGCGGGGACCGCTCACGGTGCCCTGGGCGTCGCGGAAGACCGGGTTTTCCGTTAAAATGATCAACCCCTCGCGCGGCCGCAGCTCCGCCCGTCCGGCGGTGGCCTCGCGACCATCCTGAGTGATGCGCACGTTGCCGGTGGCGAGGATGACGCGCAAGCGGCCCAAATCGGCGGGATTGGCGGCGGCGGTGGCGGAACCGCCGGTGCGGGCGGCTTGCGCGGAGTCCGGTTCGGGAGTTTCCCCGGAGGCCGGATTTTCCGGTGACTCTCCGTCCTCCTCAAACCGGGCGGTGGTGACTTCGAGGCGGTCGCAAAGCACCACCAGGTTGTTTCCGGTCACGCTCACGTTGCCGCTGAAGATGAAGCGGGTTTCCTCCTCGCCGCTCTCCATTTCGAGGCGGTCGCTGTCGATCACGGTGGGATCGGCTTCCGGCTCGGGAGCGGGTTCGGCCTCCGCCACGGCGGCGGGCAGGGCTTCGCCGACCGCATCCAAGGCGGGTTCGGAGACTTCCGGCCCGGCGGCGCGGAGGGCCGTGACGGCCGCCAACAGCAGGCCAATGGTGATGGGTGAAAAGTGTTTCATTGCAGAAGACCCCGCAGGCCCTCAAAGAAGATGACTTTAACTTGTTCGTCAATGACGACCCGGTGCTCGTTGCCGTCCCATTGCCACTTCCGCCCTTGGATGATGTAGTGGTCGCCGGTTACGGTGATGGTTTCGTCACCCTCGGCCTTGTTTTGCTGGATCAGCATGGTGGCCTTGGGGCTGAGAATCTCCGTTTCCACTTTGGCCGGGTCGAGGCTCGAAAAGACCCGCAGGGTCATGTCGGTAACATCCACCCGGTTTTCATCCACGTAGCGGCCCTCGCCCCCGCGCAGCTCCCAGATGCGGTGTCCCTCCGCTCCGAACATCGGCAGGCGAAAGTTTTTCACGGGGGCGTCCGGAATCATTTGGGCGAACATCAAAGGCGTCCCCAAAAGCGCGCCCGCCAGCAGGGCCGCGGGCCAACCGCGCCCCCGGCGGGCCGGGCTATTGCCTGTTATTATACTCATGAAAAGGTCAGACAAGTGGCATGGGCAAAGGGTGCCGAGGAGTTTTTTTAAAAAAAAACTCGACATTTTAACGTTAATAACCTAGCCATTAGTGGCTTATGGTCATGATTGGCGTTTTGCCAAACTCACACCTGCTTGCATATGAAAAAGAAAGCCACTATCGGGCGTAAATTCATCAAGCCGTCTTATTCTTATTTGATTGAGAAAAAACGGGACGGCGGCGAATTTACTCAAGAGGAAATTCGCTATGCCATCGACTCGATGTTGGATGGTGAAATGCCGAAATTCCAACTCGCGGCGCTTGCCATGGCAATTTATTTCCAAGGAATGTCGGCCCAGGAGACCGCCACCCTTACCGAGGAAATGATGCTGTCCGGCGAGGTCATTGATCTTTCGCGCCTTTCCAAGCCGAAAATCGACAAATATTCCACCGGGGGGGTCGGCGACAAAACCTCCATGGTGCTCGTGCCTCTCGCCGCCGCCAGCGGAGTCATCATGCCGATGATGTGCGGGGTGGATGAGGATTACGTGATCAGCACGCTCGACAAACTCAGCTCGATCCCGGGCTACAAGACCGAGATGTCGATCGACAACTTCACCAAACAGCTTGGCCAGGTCGGCTGCGGGATTATCAAACAAAGCGACGAAATCTCCCCGGCCGAGGCGATGCTGTATGATCTCCGCACGACCACCGCCACCATTCCGAGCCTGCCGCTCATCACCGGCGGCGTTCTCAGCAAAAAACTCGCCGAAGGGGCCGAAGGGTTGGTCATCGACGTGAAATGGGGCAACGGTTCCTTTATCCGGGATCTGGAACAGGCCAAGCAACTCGCCCGCGCCATCACCCGCGTCGGCCGCTCCATGAAGCGGCGTTGCGTGGCCTTGGTGACCGACATGAACCAGCCGCTGGGCGACACGGTCGGCACGGCGCTGGAGGTGAAGGAAGCCATCGAATTGCTCAAGGGCGAGGGGCCGGAAGACTTGCGCGAGCTGGTGCTGAAACTGGGCATGGAAATCGTCCGCCTGGCCGGGGTTGCCGGGTCCACCCTCTCCGCCAAGCAAACGGTGGAAAGGCAGCTCCGCGACGGCAAGGCCTTGGAAAAATTCAAGGAGATGATCGTCGCCCAGGGCGGAGACACCAGGGTGATCGATGATCCGAGCCGCTTCCCGGAAGCAAAGCATGTGCGCAAGCTTCCCGCTCCGAAACGCGGTTACGTTCACACCATCAATGCCGCCATGATTGCCCGCGGGGTCAGCCTGCTCGGCGCCGGCCGCGATGGAAACAGCAAAAAAATCGACCACTCGGTCGGGGTTTCCGCCATCAAGAAAGTCGGAACCCAGGTTAAACAAGGGGAGCCGTTGATGATGATTCACTACAACGACGAGGCGAAACTGGAGAACGCTCTGGAGTATTTCAAAGCCGCCTACCGCCTCGCGCCCAAACGCCCGAACCCGGTGCAATTGATCGTTGAGCGTGTTGCCTGAGCGGCGCGCCCGGCATCTCCTTACCGGGATTTTCATGGCGGGACGGTCCTTGTCCGGGCCGTCCCGTCCGTTTTTTCCACCATGACCCTGCAGGCTTTTTTTGACGCGCTTGAGAAACGGTTGGCGGAACTGAACGCCGCCGAAATGCGGGCGATCCTGCGCCGCCGCGCGCGGGAGATCGAGCCGGAACGGCGGGAGGCGTTTTTGCATTCCCTGGAACCGGTGCCGAGGGTGGATGCGGCCCGGTTGGAGAGGCTGTTTGTCCGCACGCGCGATTTCGTGGCGGAGATGCGCGAATTTTCCCTTCGCTTGGAAGAGGCCGATTATCCGGTGGATCCGTTTCCAGCCGACCCGGCGGAACCGCCCCTGCCGTATGCCGCCAAAGCCCGCGAGTTCGCCGCCTTGTTGACGGAAACCGGTCTCTGTTTTGAGGGAGGGCGGCGCACGGATGTCAGGCCGGTTTACGAAGAGTTGTTTCAAGTTTTTACCTTGTCGGATCTTCTCGGAGGCGGCATCCGGCCCGCGCATGTCGCCCCTTTGCCGGTCGAGGCGCGGAGCCGCTGGATGCGGGCGGTCTATGAAGACGCCCGCCCGGAACGCCGGGCACTTTCGATGATGGAAGCGTTGCGGTGGAGCGTGGAAAAAATCACCGCCCGCCCGCGACCGCGCTTGGCCGACCTGCTCGAGGCCCACCCCGAACCGCCTCCCGACTGGGAACCGTTTTTGGAGGCTTTTGCCGAATTGTCCGGTGGGGAAAGCGGAGACGCGGCGGCCGATGCCTGGCACCGGGAAGCCGTCCGGTTGCGGCACGGCATCGACGGGTTGCGCCGCCTGTGTCGGAAGGCGGGGGCGGCCCGTCCACGGGTTTGGCTCGATCTGGCCATGGAATTGGATCGGGCCGGCGAGGCCGAAGAAGCCCTCTCGGCGTCCCGCGATGGGTTGGCCCGCCTCCCCGCCGGTTTGCCGCTGCGGACCGCCCTGGCCGATGTGATGGCGCGCTCCGCCGCGAAATTGAACCGCTTGGAGTGGCTGCCCGAGGCCCGCTGGGAGGCCTTTGCCGCCCGCCCGGTGTTGCGCCGTTTGCTGGATCTGCTGGAGACCGCGCCCGCGGGGGATGAACGGCGCGCCTGCCTGTTGAAGGCCATCCAGCACTTGACCCTTCCCCTGAAGGAAGAGGAGCCGCGCGGGGCCGGTCCGTCCGAGCCGTGGGAGGAGGACGGAGCGGATGACGCCGTGTCGGTTTCACCGGTGTTGGTGGCGCATGCCCGCCTGTTGGCCGGAAAATGGGACCAGGCTTTGCGGGAAGTGGCTGACCTTCCGGTGTTGGGCTGGAGCCGGGAAAGCGTGGCCCAGGCCGTGGCCGTGCAGGGAGTGGCCGCGTTGCTGCACGGCGACCCCGACAACGGTTCCGCGAACCTGCGGCAGGTTTGGATGGCGGCGTTGCGGGCGCGCGGGGTGCTGGAGGCGGAGACCGACCCGTTTCTCCTAACCGAGCGCCTGCGTGAACATTACACCATCCAATTGACGGAGTTTCGTTTCACGCCCCAGGAACGGGACGATTTGGCCGAGCTGTGCCGCGCCATTTGTCAGCGTCGGATCGATTCCGTGGTCAAGCACAAGCACCGCCGCGCCTACGGCAAAGCCGCCCGGCTGGCTTGCGCCTTGGTGGAAATGCTGGCGGCTGGCGGGTGGCCGCACCGCGCGACCGCGTTCCTGCACCATTGCGAACACGCGCACGCCCGGCGGACCGATTTCCAGGCCGAGCTGGCCAATGCCCGCGATGAATTGGAATCGGTGGTTCACCTGGACACGGTTGAAGCGAGTGAGGAAAGAAGTCGCTCCAGAAGAAGAAGATAAAAATTTATCTAAAAAACTTCCCGTAATTTGAACGCTTTGTGATCGGACTGCGTCTGACAATAAAGAACGACAATCCCAACTTTAGATTTTCGTTCATAGTTTCAGTTGTAGTTTGTAGTTTTGTAGCAGAGGGGCACCGCCGCAAGCGGTGCCTTTTCTGTTGCGCCCGTTCGCTTCCCCGCAATCCTGATTCCGCATGCCTGATTTTCGCTGTTTCGCACCGCATGCCGCCGCCGGCGAGTCCCGCATCACCCTTTCCCCGGAGGAAAGCCGCCATTTGGTGCGGGTCAACCGGGCCCGGACGGGAGCGGAGGTTTCCGTCTTCGACGGGCGGGGAAACGAGTGGGTTTGCGAACTGGTCTCGACCGGAAAAGAAGCGGTGCTGGAAACCCGGACCCACGCGGTCCTTCCGCCCCCGCCGTGTCCGGTGATCCTGGCCCAGGCTTTGCCCAAAGGCAAAACCATGGACCAGATCGTCCGCAAGGCGACCGAGTTGGGGGTGGCGGAAATCGTGCCCCTGATCACCGCCCGGACCGAAGTCCGTCTCGACGCCGCCCGCGGGGAGACCAAAACCGACAAATGGGAGCAAACAGCGGTGGAGGCGGCCAAACAATCGGGCAACAGCCGCCTGCCGGTGATCGCTCCGGTGCAATCCCTCTCCGATTGGCTGGCCGCCGCCCGTCTGCCGGACCTGCGCCTCGTCGGCAGCCTGCATCCGGGCGCCCGCCATTTGCGGAGCGTGGTGGACGAACTCCGTTCGGCTAACGCGTTTCCGCCTTCCAGCGCCGGTTGGGTCATCGGGCCGGAAGGAGACCTGACCCCCGAAGAGATGGAGGCCCTCCTCTCCGCCGGATGTAAACCCGTCACTTTCGGCCGCGCGGTCCTGCGCTGCGACACCGCCGCCATCACCGCCCTGGGCATTTTGCATTATGAATTGGAAGCGCCAATTTGGGCAAAATGACCGGAGGGGGCTTGGTGGTGGCATCGGGCCTTGACCGATGATGAATCGTCATCGGCGAGTGGCTCGGAACCAAGCTTTGATTTGTGGCATCGGACCTTGACCGATGATGACCGATGATGGGGTAACTCTGTCCCCGTTTCGAATCAGCGGGATTTTCCCAGCATGCGGGCCAGAACCAGGTCTTTGAGGCCAAGGGGGTCTGCGGCGATGAAAGCCGCCTGGCCGATGCTCTCCAGCCCGGTCATTG